>NZ_JBAURI010000661.1:0-1802 GCF_049581145.1 Bradyrhizobium sp. | reverse complement strand
CCTCGGCCTGCTGCTTGAAGGTTTCCAGCGCGCCGGCGAGCGCGCCGATCTCGTCCTGGCGTTCGCCATAGCCGGTGGAGACGGTGAGATCGCCGCCGGCCACCTTGAGCATGGCATCGCGGATCGTGACCAAGGGCGTGATGACGCGGCGGCCGACCATGGTCATGGCGCCGAACGTCAGCGCGATCGCGCCGGCGAGCAAGCCGAGCTGCATGATCAGCGAATGCAGCGCGGTGGAGGACTGTTCGGCGCTATGTGCCTTGGCGGCGTCCAGCGCGGTCTCCGCGACTTTGACCGCGGTGGACATTCGGCCCACCGTGAGCGGAGTGAACTGGTTCGCGGTCAACTCGGCCTTCTCTCCGCTTGCCACCGTTGCGATCAGGCGATCGCGCAGCGCGAGATAGTCCGGTTCGAAATAGGCGGTCTTGGCCGCAGCCATCGCGCCGGACAACTCCGGCGGCAATTGCATGCTGGCCGTGATCAGTTCCAGCGCCTTCCAGGCGGTTTCGCTGCCGCCAACGAGCTTTGTGTAGTTCTGGCGCGCGGCCGGTGTGATTTGTCCGGCATTGAGGGACGTCGAGACGATCAGCGAGGCTTCGCCGGCGGTGTTGCGCAACAGCCAGGCATCCTGCTTGATCGCCAGCAGTTGATCGATCGTGGCGTCCTGATGGTCGACCGCCGCGGCGAGGCTTCCGGATATCGCGTCGAGCGTGTCGAGCAACCCCTGGACCGTCGTCACATATTCCTTTGCCAGCGCGAGACGGCGCGCGGCTTTCGGCTTGCGGACTTCGTCCCAGAACTCGCTTTGCTGCGCGGTCAGCGTCTTGAGAAGGCGATCGAATTCGGCGACCTGGGCGCCCTGCTGCGCGAACTCGGCGCGCGCAAGCAGCGCCAGCCCGCTACTCATCGCGGGCATTTCGGCGTCGCGCAGCCCGCGCAGATATGTTTCGACGTCGCTGTCCATGTGGTCGGCGTTCAGCTGCCGGTTGGTGGTGGACATATCCGTGCGCATCTTGCTCATCGCCTTGAACAGATCAGCCGAGATCTCGGCGACGACCGTCATGCGATTGGCCAGTTGCAGGCGCTGCCAGGCCTCCCAGGCGCTGAGCCAGATTCCACCGATGATGATCAGGGCGGCGGCCAGGATCGCTGCCCTGAGCAGCGCGGAGACGGTCAAACGATTCAACATGGTGGCTCCGGGAATGAATGAGGCCATCTGGCCCGAAAAAAGCGGTGACCTGCGACCTGCAACGACACATCGCGCGATTTCAGAATTGCCATCGTCAGGCCGCGCGGATCCTGCCGAGGAATTCGGTGACCTGCTTGCCGAGATGCTGGCTCTGGGTCTCCAGCGTCTGGGAGGCATCGTTGACATGCTCGGCGGCGGCCGCCGCGGCATCGGCGTCGGTCTTGACTCCGGTGATGTTGTCGGAGACGTTCTTGGTGCCCTGGGCCGCGAACTGCGTGCTGCGGGTGATCTCCTGGGTGGCGGCGCCTTGCTGCTGCACGGCAGCCGCAATCGTGGTCGCGACCTCGTTGAC
Source organism: Bradyrhizobium sp. (assembly GCF_049581145.1). GTDB lineage: Bacteria > Pseudomonadota > Alphaproteobacteria > Rhizobiales > Xanthobacteraceae > Bradyrhizobium. The sequence continues at coordinate 261 of NZ_JBAURI010000661.1, read as the reverse complement.
CTCGCCGATGATGCCGCCGATTCCCTTGATCGCGTCGATCGCCTCCCCCGCCACCTTCTGGATGTCGGCGATCTGTTCGGAGATTTCTTCCGTCGCCTTCGCGGTCTGGCTCGCCAGCGACTTGACTTCGGAGGCGACCACCGCGAAGCCGCGTCCCGCTTCGCCCGCGCGCGCGGCCTCGATGGTGGCGTTCAGCGCCAACAGGTTGGTTTGCGCCGCGATGGTGTTGATCAGGCCGACCACCTCGCCGATCCGGCTGGC
>NZ_JBAURI010000660.1:0-2219 GCF_049581145.1 Bradyrhizobium sp. | reverse complement strand
TGTTGCTGCAGTCGATGCCGCCGCTCATCGTGCAACTGGCGATGGCCGCAGCCGGCATGATCGGCGGCGGCCTCTGGATCATGCTCTCGGGCGCGCTGCGGCAATACCGCGGCGTCAACGAGACGATTTCCAGCCTGCTCTTGGTCTATATCGCGCTCGCGATCCTGAACCATCTGGTCGAGGGTCCGATGCGGGACCCCGCCAGTCTCAACAAGCCGTCGACGCGCGAGATCGGCGCGGCCAACATGATCGGATATATCCCCGGCACCGAGGTGCATTGGGGGCTGGCGTTCGGCCTGATCGCCGCGCTCCTGGCCTATATCCTGATCTATCACACCACCTTCGGCTTCGCCGCCCGTGTCGCCGGCGGCAACATTCGTGCGGCACGGATCGTCGGATTATCGGTCGGCAGGCTGGTCCTCACGATCTGCTTTCTCGCCGGCGCCTCGGCGGGGCTTGCGGGAATGGTCGAGGTCGCGGCCGAGGAAGGCCGCACCAACGCCAATCTCGCCGCCGGTTACGGCTACACCGGCATCCTGGTCGCGTTCCTGGCGCGGCAGAACCCGCTCGCGGTGATTCCCGTCGCGATCCTGCTCGGCGGCATCAGCGCCAGCGGCGGCCTGTTGCAGCGCCGGCTCGGTCTGCCCGATGCCTCGGTGCTGGTGCTGCAGGGCATCATCTTCGTGTTCGTGCTGGCGAGCGACGCGCTGTACGGACGGATCGGCTTTCTGAAAGGCAAATCCTGAGATGGCAGACGGAAGCATTGGGCTCTGGACTGTTCCGCTCGAGGTGTTTGGCGGCGCGATCCGCGTCTCGACCCCGTTCTTGTTCGTCAGCCTCGGCGAATGCATCACCGAGCGGTCGGGCCGGATCAATCTCGGCCTCGAGGGCACGCTGGTGATGGGCGCGATGAGCGCCTATGGCACCTCCTATCTGACCGGCTCGCCATGGCTCGGCGTGCTCGCCGCCGGCATCACCGGCGCTCTGCTCGGCGCGCTGCATGCCGGGATTTGTTCATTGCCCCGCGTCAATGACGTCGCGGTCGGCATCGCGCTGATGCTGTTCGGCACCGGGCTCGCGTTCTTTCTCGGCAAGCCGTTGATCGAGCCGTCCGCGCCGCATTTGCCGGCGATCGATTTCGGCTGGTGGAGCGATATCGCACAGGTCCGCGCCGCGCTGCGCATCAACGTGCTGTTCCTGATCGGCGTGGTGCTGGCGCCGATCCTGTACTGGGCGTTCCGCACCACGCGATGGGGCCTGTTGATCCGCACCGCCGGCGAAAGCGCGGACGCCGCGCGCGCCATGGGCTATTCCGTGCTCCTGATCCGGCTGCGCGCCACCATGGCCGGCGGCTTCCTTGCCGGGATCGGCGGCTCGTTCCTGTCGCTGTTCTATCCGGGCAGCTGGAACGAGGGCCTATCGAGCGGACAGGGCATCACCGCGGTCGCGCTCGTGATCTTCGCGCGCTGGGACCCGATGCTGTGCCTGTGGGCCTCGCTATTGTTCGGCGGCGCCGCGGCGCTCGGACCGGCGCTGCAATCGGTCGGCGTCACCTCCGGCTATCACCTGTTCAACGCCGCGCCCTACATCCTGACGCTGGCGATCATGATCATCACCTGCTCGCCGAAACGCACGCTGACCGGCGCACCGGCGGAGCTCTCGATCACCCGCTAACCGAACGTGCAATCCAACGAGGCGACCGACATGCCCGAGCGCACCATCAAGTCCGAGCCCTATGCCTGGCCCTACAATGGCGACCTCCGCCCCGACAACACCGCGCTGATCATCATCGACATGCAGACCGATTTCTGCGGCGTCGGCGGCTACGTCGACAAGATGGGCTATGACCTGTCGCTGACGCGGGCGCCGATCGAGCCGATCAAGCGGCTGCTGGCGGCGATGCGGGGGCAAGGCTTTCACATCATCCATACCCGCGAAGGTCATCGCCCTGATCTTTCGGATCTGCCCGCCAACAAACGCTGGCGCTCGCGCCAGATCGGCGCCGGCATCGGCGACCCCGGCCCGTGCGGGCGCATCCTGGTGCGCGGCGAACCGGGCTGGGACATCATTCCCGAGCTTGCGCCGTTGCCGGGCGAGCCGATCATCGACAAGCCCGGCAAGGGCTCGTTCTGCGCTACCGATCTCGAATTGATGCTGCGGCTCTGGGGCGTTCAGAACATCGTGCTGACCGGCATCACCACCGATGTCTGCGTCCACAC
>NZ_JBAURI010000659.1:0-5403 GCF_049581145.1 Bradyrhizobium sp. | reverse complement strand
ACCAGGTGCTGCAGAGCCCGACCGGCTACGACACCAAATCGACCGTGTCGAGCACGGCGATCCCCGGCGCGACGGCGCAGAATCTGCTCGGCAACAATACCAATGTGGCGGTCACCGGCACCGCCGTGAACAACGACAACAGCACCCCGGCCGCAATCAGCGGTTCGACGCTGTTGTCGGGCACCGGGTCCAGCACGTCCAACGACCTCGCCAGCGCCCTGACCACCAGCGACACGCTGACCGTGGACGGCGTGACCTTCAAATTCGTGGCCGGCACGAGCAGCGCCGGCACCAATATCGGCATCGGCGACAATGTGTCGGATCTGCTCGCGGCGATCGACGCCGTGACCGGCACGACCACGGCCTCTGCGGTCTCCGGCGGCAAGATCGTGCTCAATAGCGGCGTCAACCAGGCCCTGACGCTGAGCGGCACCGCGCTCGCCAAGCTTGGTCTCACCGCCGCCACCACCCCTGTCGGCCCTCCGGCGCTGAGCGGGCAGACGCTGTCGATTGCTGCGACCGGCGGCGGGACGCCGACCAACATCACTTTCGGCACCGGCCCTGGCGAGATATCGACCCTCAATGGGCTCAACACGGCATTGGCCGCCAACAATCTGCAGGCCAGTATCAGCACCACCGGTGTCATCAGTATCGTCACGAGCAACGACGCGGCTTCCTCGACGATCGGTACGCTGTCCGGCACGGCCGCGGGCACCGGCCAGGCCTTCGCTGGCCAGGTCGCGCCGCCTCCGGTCGCGGATCCCGATTCGCAGTCCACCCGCGCCAGTCTGGTCGAACAGTACAACAACGTGCTGGCGCAGATCAACACGACGGCTCAGGACTCTTCCTTCAACGGCGTCAACCTGTTGAACGGCGATACGCTGAAGCTGGTGTTCGACGAGACCGGACGCTCCACCCTGAGCATCCAGGGCGTGACCTTCAACGATGCCGGCCTTGGGCTTGCGTCCCTGACCCAAGGCACCGATTTCCTGGACAGCAATTCGGCCAACAAGGTGCTCGCGTCGCTGGACACCGCCTCGACCACGCTGCGCTCCGAAGCCTCCGCCCTTGGGTCGAACCTGTCGATCGTCGAGATCCGCCAGGACTTCTCCAAGAGTCTGATCAACGTGCTGCAGACCGGGGCGTCGAATCTGACACTGGCCGACACCAACGAGGAAGCGGCCAACAGCCAGGCGCTGTCGACCCGGCAATCGATCGCAGTCTCCGCGCTGGCGCTCGCCAACCAGTCGCAGTCGAGCGTGCTGCAGCTCCTGCGCTGATATCGCGCGAACAATCCAGCAGGCTCAAGAGCAAGAGACTTCGGAAAACGGCGGAGAAAATCCCGCCGTTTTCCATTCGGGGAAGCGCAAAAAACGCCGGTCGCGATCCCAACAAATACCGTAACGGCCACTAACCATATTTTAAAGGCAACCGCGTACAAAAACCAGGCAATTTCGCCGTGTCAGCGTAAAGTTCCGGGGTTCTGGATGTCTCATGCCGCTCAAGCCTATGCACGTACGTCGCAAACAACGGCAACTCCCCGGGAAATCGAAGCGCAGGCCCTGCTGAAAGCGGCACGACAGCTTCAGGAAGTCCAGACCAACTGGAACGGTCCCGACAAGAAGATGCACAACGCGCTTCTGTTTAATCGAAGATTGTGGTCGATCTTTCTGACCGAAGCCGAGCACAACGGCAATCCGCATGCGCTCGAGGTGCGTCAGAAGATCGCCAATATCGGCTTGTTCGTCCTGACCCGGACCATCGAAATCCAGCTCGATCCCGCGCCGGAGAAGCTCAAGTCGCTGATCGACATCAATTGCAATATCGCAGCCGGGCTCGCCGGCCGCCCCTGACGCGGTCAACAACAACCGCATCGTTGTCGGAAAACTTTGCTGGAGGCCGAACCACGGCCGGCTGCAGCGCCGACAACTGATTGGACCCCTGCAAAGATTTTGTTGACCACCGAAGGAATTGTCGGGGTCCACGCTCCGGGTCGTTTGCCGGATTAAGTCATTTTTAAGCATAAAATGCGCAAGTTCCCGAGGCTCTCTATTGGAAACCGGGCATCAGTCATGACTGAAGATCTATCCGTGCAGAATCGCGTCGTGTTGGGTGAACATGTGCCGTGGTTCAGCGCTCAGCTGATGACGGGTGGACAGTTCGATTTGCATGTGAGCGCCGGCCGGTGGGTGGCCCTGAGCTTCCTCGGCTCGCTGACCAATCCGAGGGCGATGCAGGAACTGACCAAGCTATTGGGGCAGGCTGACCGCTTTGTCGAGGACCACCTGGTGGTGGGCTGCGTCGTCACCGAGCCGCCCGAGGATATCGCGGCACTCGCCGCCATCAGCAGTCCGGCGCTGTTCTTCATCGCCGACTATGACGGAGCGATCAGCCGCATGTTTGGTGCGGTCGAAATGCCAAGAACGGTGGTGCTCGACCCGATGCTGCGGGCGATCGCCGACATCGCCTGGGACTTACCGCAGGGTCACGCCGAAACGGTGTGCAACGTGCTGTGCAATCTGCCATCGGTGGAGGATTCCGCCGGGGTTCCGATGTCCGCCCCGGCCCTGATCGTGCCGCGCGTGTTCAGCTTCGAGCTGTGCGATTTTCTGATGCAGTTCTACACCGAACTGGGCGGCACGGAGTCCGGCTTCCAGTTCGACATCGACGGCAAGACCACGACGCTGTCGGATTTCAGGTTCAAGCGGCGCAGCGATGTCGGCGTGGTGGTGCCCGAGGTCCGCAATCTCGTGCGCGAGCACGTCGTTCGCCGGCTGGTACCCGAGATCGAGCGCTATTTCCAGTTCCAGGCCACGCGAATGGATCGCTATATCGTCGCCTGCTATGACAGCGAAGTCGGCGGTCACTTTTTCCGCCACCGCGACAATGTCAATGTCGGCGCCCAACATCGCCGTTTTGCCCTCTCGATCAACCTCAACAGCGATTTCGCCGGCGGCGACGTGATGTTCGCGGAGTTCGGGCGGAAGCTCTATCGTCCTCCGGTCGGCGGCGCCGTGGTGTTCTCATGCGGCGCGCTGCATCAGGTGATGCCCGTGACCAGCGGCAAGCGCTACGCCTTCCTGGCCTTCCTCTACGGCGAAGACGACGCAAAGAAGCGCGAGCAGAACAACGCGCGCCTGCATGCCGGCGAAGCGCACTATCTCGGAGACCAGGATCGCCTGTTTCCCGAACAGGCCCGGCGCGAAACGCAAGGCGCGGACGCCGCCGCCTAGCTCGCGAAGGCCGCCTTCGCCGCGGGCCAAGTACGAAAGAGTGCGACAACGAGAACATCCCGATCGAGTCTTGGCTATGCGACTGCGCAGATCCAGCTTCGTCCATCAGATCCCGCTGGCGCCGAACAGCGTCCTTCTGGTTCATGCGATCAGCCAGTTGCGGCTCAAGGTCGACGACGAACTCGCGCGCCTGATCAGCTATTTCTCGGAATGGCGCGAGTTTCCCGCGGCGTTCGCCGAGCTCAGGACGCTGCTTCCTTACGAAGACGAAATCGTTGCCGCCACGGTCAACGCGCTGCGTGAGCGCGACCTGTTGACCGAGAACAGCGGCGAGGAGGAGCTTGCCGGACTGGCCCAAAAGCTCGCGCCCACCCATGGTCGCGATCCGGAAGAACTGCTGGATCGCTATCGACGCGAATTGAAGGAGGGGACCAGGGACTATTGGTCCGTCAAGACATCGCAGACGATCGGGGAGGTCGGCGTCGCAAGACCCCGGCTCGACCTCATCCTGTTTGGCGACTGCGATGTCCACATGGAGGCCGATTTTCTCCGCCGCGAGGCCGACCGCCGCGGCTACGATCTCAGGGTGGCGGCAACGTCGCCGGACGATTTCGCGTTCGCCGCAGAACACAGGCACGACGCCGTCCTGATCGGCGCGCTGCATGCGCGGCATTTCATCACCATGGCGCCGATGCCGGGTGGAGAGCCGCACGAGATCTATATCGCGCAGGCAAGGGACACGCTGTTGCGGTTGCGCGAAAAAACCTCCGCGCCGATCCTGATCGACAATCTGCCCGAACCGACGGTTCAGCCGCTGGGCATCGCCGAGCGCGGCCGCCTCGGCCACCGCACGCGTTTCCGCTCCGCCAACGTCGCGCTGGCCGAGCTTGCCGACCTCGTCCCCGACGTTCACGTCGTCGACGTCGCCGCCGCGCTGGCGGCGGAGGGCGGCATCCCGTTGATCGACGACTGGCAGGTCGGCTTCACCCATATGGGCTCTCCGGGGTGGATGCTGCAGCGTGCGGACAGCGAAAAGGCCGCGGTGTACGACCTGCTGCCCGAGATGGAGAGCCTGATCGGGCTGGTCCATGGCGATCCTTACCGCCGCGAAGCCGTGGTGGCGCGCACCCATGTCGACACCCTGTTCGCCGCGTTGGGCCTCGGGCGCAAGAAGTGTGTGATCGTCGATCTCGACAATACGCTTTGGCCTGGCGTGCTGGCCGAAACCGGCGCGCCGTTCGCGTGGCAGCCCTCGATCAGCGGCGTGTTCTCCTTCATCGGACTCTATTTCGGCTTGCACGAGGCGCTGCTGTGCCTGAAGAAGCGCGGGATCGTGCTCGCCTGCGTCAGCAAGAACGATGAAACGGTCGTGCGCGACCTGTGGAAGTATCCCGATTCCTATCCGCGCGAGCGGCTGTTGACGCTGGACGATTTCGTCACCCATCGCATCAACTGGAACGACAAGGCCGACAATATCCGCTCGATCGCCGAGGAACTCGGCTTTGCACGCGACAGCTTTATCTTCGTCGACGATAATCCGGTCGAGCGCGAGCGCGTTCGGCGCTTCCTGCCCGAGGTCGAGGTGTGGGGCGAGGACCTGCTCGGCTTGCGCCGGGCGCTGCTGACGGATTCCCGACTGCAGGTCGCACATGTCACGGACGAATCCGCGCGGCGCACCGAGCTGGTGAAGGCCCAATTGGGACGCCGGCGCCTGCAGGCCGAAGCGGCCGATGAACCGAGCTATATCGCCTCATTGCAAATCCAGACGCGCATCGAGCGTCTGAGGGTCGATACCGACTCCAAAGCCAAGTTTGATGCGAAGTTCGATCGCATCGAGGAACTGTTCCGCCGCACCACCCAGTTCAACGCGACCGGTCGTTTGTTCACGGCGCCGGAGCTCAGGAGGCTTGCTCAGGCGGACGATGCGCAGGTCTTCGCGCTCGACGTGTCCGACCGGTTCGCCGATCACGGTCTGGTCGGCGCCGCCGTCATCGAGGCGGCCGAGATCACCGGCCTCGTCATGAGCTGCCGCGTGCTGGGCCTGGGAATCGAGCATGAATTTGTCCGGCACATCCTGGCAGTCAGCGGCGCGCATCGGCTGTCGGCCAAAATCATTCCGACCGCGCGGAACATCCCGGTGCGGAATATCTATCGCGATAACGGTTTTGGG
>NZ_JBAURI010000658.1:0-2409 GCF_049581145.1 Bradyrhizobium sp. | reverse complement strand
GTCCAGCCGCGCCCGACGATGATGCCATCCCTGACCACGACCGCGCCGACGGCGGGATTGGGCCAGGTCCGACCCAAGCCGCGCCGGCCGAGCGTCAGCGCCAGCTGCATGAAGCGGCGGTCGGCTTCCCTGGTCGCCGCGGATTTCTGCCTGAGCTGGTCTTCCAGGATGCGGAAGATCATTTGCGTATCGCAGCGAGCCGCGCGTCATCCTCGCCGGAGAGCTCGCCCAGCACCGCCTCGAAATCCTTCGCCTCGCGGAAATTGCGATAGACCGAGGCGAAGCGCACATAGGCGACGTCGTCGAGCTGGCGCAGATGCTCCATCACGATTTCGCCGATCGCCTCGGACGAAATCTCGGCCTCGCCCGCGCTTTCCAGCTCGCGCACGATGGCCGACACCATCTTCTCGACCCGCTCCGGGTCGACCGCCCGCTTGCGCAGCGAAATCTGCACCGAGCGCATCAGCTTGTCGCGATCGAACGGCACGCGACGGCCGTTGCGCTTGATCACCGTGAGCTCGCGGAGCTGCACCCGCTCGAAGGTGGTGAAGCGGAAATTGCAGGCGACGCAGACCCGCCGCCGCCGGATCACGGAGGAATCCTCGGTCGGACGGGAATCCTTCACCTGCGTATCGAGACTGTTGCAGCTCGGACAGCGCATTGACGCCTTTACCCTACTGATAGATCGGAAAACGATCGGTGAGCGCCTTCACCCGTTCCTTGATTGCGGCCTCCACCAGCGGCGCCTTGCCATCCTGCGATTGCGCGATCGCATTCAGGACTTCGGCGATCAGGCCCGCGACCTCTTTGAATTCGCCGACGCCGAAACCGCGCGTGGTCGCGGCCGGCGTCCCCAGGCGCAGCCCCGAGGTGACGAACGGCTTTTCGGGATCGAAAGGTATGCCGTTCTTGTTGCAGGTGATGGCCGCCCGCACCAGCGCCTTTTCCGAGACATTGCCCTTCAGCCCCTTGGGCCGCAGGTCGACCAGCATCAGATGGTTGTCGGTGCCGCCGGAGACGATGTCGAAGCCATGGCCGCGCAGCGCCTCCGCCAGCGCCTTGGCGTTCTCGACCACGTTCTTGGCGTAGACCTTGAAGTCCGGCCGCAGCGCCTCGCCGAACGCGACGGCCTTGGCCGCGATCACATGCATCAACGGGCCGCCCTGCAGACCCGGGAAGATCGCCGAGTTCAGCTTCTTGGCCAGCGCCTCGTCGTTGGTCAGGATGAGGCCGCCGCGCGGACCGCGCAGCGATTTGTGCGTGGTGGTGGTCGTGACATGGGCATGCGGCACCGGCGAGGCATGCACGCCACCGGCGACGAGACCGGCAAAATGCGCCATATCGACCAGAAGATAGGCGCCGACACTGTCGGCGATCTCGCGAAAACGCTTGAAGTCCCAGGGCCGCGAATAGGCCGAGCCGCCGGCGATGATCAGTTTCGGCCGCACTTCCTCCGCCTGATTCGCCACCGCATCCATGTCGATGATCTGGTCCTCGCGCCGCACCGTGTAATGGGAGGCCTTGAACCATTTGCCGGACATGTTGACCGGCGACCCATGGGTCAGATGGCCGCCGGCGGCGAGATCGAGGCCCATGAAGGTGTCGCCGGGCTGCAGCAATGCCAGAAACACCGCCTGGTTCATCTGGCTGCCGGAGTTAGGCTGGACGTTGGCAAAACCGGCGCCGAACAGCTTCTTGGCGCGCTCGATCGCCAGCGTCTCGGCGACGTCGACCCATTCGCAGCCGCCATAGTAGCGCGCGCCTGGATAGCCTTCGGCGTATTTGTTGGTCATTACCGAGCCCTGCGCTTCCAGCACGGCCCGGCTGACGATGTTTTCCGAGGCGATCAGCTCGATCTCATGCCGTTGCCGGCCGAGTTCGCCGGCAATCGCGGCCGCAATCTCGGGATCGGCTTCGGCCAGCTTCGCCGTGAAAAACGAATCGGGCGCGGACGCGGTCTTGACGCCGGACGGATTGGCGCTGGAGGGAGGGGTCATCGCGAATATCTCCACCGCCGCAGGCCTTTGAGCGGTGCGGTCGGTCGTTCAGGGGCGTTCGGAAGCGGTACCCCGCCGATTAGCACATCACAGTGCAACGGCCAAGGACTTGCGGTACCCGCCTGATATTTATGCAAGATGTGGTGGATGGCCGGGATTGCCAGGGGCGCCTTGGTCCCTCTCCGGCGTCGCCCCGGCCCTGAGCGGGGGCCCATAACAACCGATGGGTGTTTGGGAGAAGACTGGCGCCGCCAATCTGATGCCACGACAAACGCCCGTGGATACGATAGGGGTCGGGATCGACTTTCGCCGACCCCGCCCTCCGAACCGTACGGGCGGTTTTCCCGCATACGGCTCTCCAGTCGGTGGTTTCTTCATCGAGACTGTCTCGCTGCTTGCCAGGCCGTGTGAA
>NZ_JBAURI010000657.1:0-4576 GCF_049581145.1 Bradyrhizobium sp. | reverse complement strand
ACCTAGAAGGATTCGTCGCCGAGATGGCGTCGCTCATCGGGCATTTCTTTCCCGAATTGAGCGCGCCCGCGGCCCCCGGCGGCGTCCCCACGCCACATCACGCTGGCGTAGCCGGGAGCGGTTCAAGTCCTACGCGCCCGGGATAAGCGAGTCTGTCGGCATTGACTCGGGTCGACGGACGCTGCGCAGTGCCGAAAACCTATTCCCAGTGAATTGCGGGAGCGGGCGGCTGAGGCGGTTGCACCGGCAGACCGGCCCGCGGGTAGCCCGGCCTCATGCCGGAACGGCGTGAGGCGCGTTTAGAGCTTCTATCAACGGCTGGAGAAAGCTCTCGTAGGCACGCCACCGTCCGACCGAACTCTGATAGAGCGGCTTGCGGACCTGGAGCAGACTCGATGTCCTCACCGGCCGCTTGCTCTCGTGAAATGCGAGACAGCGCTCCTCCCACGCCAGGCCGCAATAATCGACAATGGCGCGCGCCTGCTTTTCGAGATCGGCAACAATATCTTCATATCGAATGTCGAGCATCATGCCGGGCGCCAGCACGCTGCGCCAATGCTGCATCAGCGTTTCATACCCGCGATAATAGCGGCCGAGTTCCCCAAGATCATAGGTAAACGGCTGGTGGCCGTGAGCGAACAGCAAAGAGAAACAGGAGAAGCAGGTGTCGACCGCATCGCGGCGGACGTGGATGATGCGGGCATTCGGCAACGCCAGATGGATCAGGCCGACGAGTTCGAAGTTTCCCGGCAGCTTGTTGATGATCCGCTCAACGGCCGAGCCGGCGACTCGGGTCGCGGATCTTGTCAGCGCGACATAGTCGGCTCCGAAGTCACGCAGATCCCCCTGCGACAGGGCAGGCACCATCTCTGGAAACTCCATTGCAATATCGTTTTTCGTTCTGAAATTCTCGACGGCGTGACGCAAGGTTTCGATCTCGCCGGCTCCGTGGACTTTGGAGTGGCTCGCGAGGATTTGCTCCACCAGGGTGGTGCCCGACCGCGGCATGCCGACGACGAACACCGGCAGGTCCGAGGGACAAGCTTCGCCGGAGTTCCGCTGCATCAGCTCGGACGTAAAGGTCGTCCGAATGCGTTCGAACCGGTCCACGCGTTCTTGTTCGTGATAGGCAAGGTGCGCACGCTTGAGCGCATTTCCGGTGCGCCAATGGTGAAACGAGCGTTCATGATGGCAAAGATCGCAGAAAGCCTTGCCCAATGCGAAATGCAATGAAATCTGGTTTTGCGTGTCCAGATTTGCCATGTCTCCGGCCAGCTTCTCCAATGCCGCGAGCCGTGAGTCACCGGGCGTGAATCGCCGCAGGTTGGCGAGGTGGCGGTGGATCTCCGCATCGCTCGGCGCCAGCGGCGAGGCCCTTTCGTAAGCCTGCACCGCATCCTCGATACGGCCCAGAACCTCGAACGCGAAACCTAGGTTTTTGTTGGCTGCGACATTGGACGGGTCGAGACGCAGGGCCTTTTCGATTTGCACAATCGACTCTTCGGCACGAGAGGCGCCGATCAGGGCGCCGCCGAGATTGCAATAGAGCTCGGCTGACTCGGGATTGATCGTCAGGGCTCTCTCGTAGAGAGCGATCGCCTCTTCGAAGCGCCCAAGCTTCTGGAGCAGATTGGCGAGGTTGTTCATGGCCTCGACATGGCGTGGCTGAACAGCGACGACCTGTTCGTAGTGGGACATCGCGTCGTCCAGGAAATCGAGCTCGTGGAGGATGTCGGCCAGGGCGCAGTGCGCGGCCGCAAAGTCCGGCCTGATCGCGATCGCGCGTTCAAAGTGAGTTATTGCCTCGTCGATCCGTCTGCCGTTGCGGAGCAGCGCGCCGAGCCCACAATGCCCCACCGCATGGCCCGGATTGATCGACAATCCCTTTTGGTAGTATGTGAGGGCTTCCTCATGGCGCCCGAGTTCGGCAAGGGCGACGCCCAGCCAGATGAGGGCATCGGCCGAGGCGGGTTCTGCCTCGATCGCGCGCGTGAACAGATCAGCCGCATCGTCCATTTGCTCCGCCCGGGCACGAAGCAGGCCCAAGCCAAACAGTGCGTCGTGATGGGCCGGCACCTCCGCGAGGATGGCGTGATAGATCCGCTCGGCTTCGCGCGATTTGCCTTCGTCATGCAAGCCAGAAGCAATTTGCAGCGCGCGGTCGACTTCAACACGCAACTGCCCGTCGTTTTCAACGCCAACGTTGCTCAATGAATCTTTCCAATTCTCACCGCAACTAACTCTACAGCAGGAGTGGACGATATGTCTCGTCGTTAGCAATACAAGCCATTTCTTGAACTATCGCGCGAATACATTATTATGTATTCGTTCATGCCCCGAGCAGCGCTTTTTGCCGCGGGCACCCCTGCGAGTCGGCTGCGGAAGCTGACTTCGATTGACGCGATGAAGCCGGATTGTGGAAGACGGGGGCTCTTCACCAGGCCATATCGGCTCCGGCCCGCATCGTTGGCGAAGCTGCCGACGATGCGGTCGAAGCGCGAACGCGAGCGGTCGGCGTCAAGGCTGCTTCGCAGGGACCCGGGACGCAGGAAAATTGACGCGGCAGCGGAAATTTCTTTGCGTTATGGGTGGAAGCGTCGCGCCGAAAGCCGCGAGCGGACGCACAATGCACTTACGCGGATGCTTCTATCTTGCTGGACGCGAATGCTTGATCGCCAGCACTTCGAGATGGGATTCCCGAACGTCCGGTGCCGGTTCTAATTTCCACGGCGACGGCTCGCAATTTTTTCGATGACGAGAGTGATTGATGTCGACATGGAGACATGAGCCGCGTGGATCCGGGCGGAGCGGATATTTGTCGAAATTGATGGTGCGCTTCGAGCTGTTAGCTTATGCGTGCGACGCCGGAAACAATCGCCTCGCAAACGACTTCGAAATCTTTGCCCGCGACCGTCGCGGTCGGTATGTCGATCAGGCGGCGATCGGTGAAGCGGCCAGTCTCAACGAGTCGAAATGTTTGGCGGAAGCTATGGTAAGGCACCTGCGTTCCCGGTGGCCTGCTCCGGTGCGGGCGTGAAACAAGAAAACCCTGCCGGTAGCAGCCCGCAGGGTCCCGCACCATCTCCATCTAGCGCCTTGAACTCGTTGACATACTCACGCGGCGACAAGTGTCGTCTATCGCGTGTCGTTCGAGTTAGGCGCGGTTCGAGTGTCACTTGAGTGGTTCGCCGTTATTCCAATGAATGGGTCAGACAAATCCCTTAAGTCTTTCCATTCCTCTGCTTCCGCGAGCCAGTACTCCGCCAATGAATATTCCATTTCTTTTTTGGCAAGTGCGGCCCGTTCACGACACATGAGCTCCAATGCGGCGAATTGCTTTCTTGAATACATCGAGCCGTTCCCAGTCGACGGAAGTCCACCTTCCGCATATCAAGACCAACTACCAATTTAGTAACGCAACCTGATACCGATGTGAGTTTGTTTCGGAGTATGTAAGCCACGGTGACATATCGCGGCACACCGTAGGAGTAAAAATTAATCGCTACCCGCGAGGAAAAGAGAATTTTCGTTTCACGCGAGTGCGAACGTACAGGTTTTGTCACAGGTGCAAGACAGCGGTAGTTACGGCATCGAGCACGTCGAGCATGGACAGCTTCAAGCAGCGGCGAGTTCTTTACCCGCAGCTAGCTCTGTGAGCAAGGGAGAATCGCGCCAATACTTTTACCCAACACGCCCGTTCGATTTGTCGTCAGCTGCTCCGAAATTTTTGCGCGCGAGAGCCGCGGTCCGGTGTCGATCGGGTGGCGATTGGGTGAAGCGTCCATTCTCGACGGGTCGAAAGCTTTGGCGGAAGCTATGGTAGTCCGCCCTGATTGCATGATCGTCAACGGCGAGGATGTCTTTTATGCGGAAGATATCGGCGACAACTGGCCCGAGCTACAGATGAAGGACGAAGATCCCGACCGAATGGTCCATTTGCGGTTATCTGCGGCACCCGAACCATCAAATACATGACCGCCAACCCTCTCGACCAGAACGACTGCACACCCGAACTTCTCGCCGCTGATCTCCAGGCTGCCATCGAACAGCTCTGGGGCCGCCGCGAAGTGAGTTTCGCTACGGCCGTCATAGCCAGCGGCCGCGGGCATAAACGTATCCGGTCAGATGCTGTAGCAATTGGCGGGCATCACGCTCGCAGCCCGCACATGCGTGCGAGCTTGAGGTAGGTTCTAACTGCTCGAGGGGCTTGTAGAGTTGAATTGCCGTGCAGAGCACACAAGAAAATCCCCGCCGGTTTGAGCCGGCAGGGATTGGCAGGAAAGATGGCTAACAGCTAGGGGGTAGGTGCTAGGTAGTTTGCCAAGGACCCGCCGCCAAAATTAAAACCCCCTAGGCAAATCCACGCAAGACTATTTGGTGGGCACTCGTCGAGAGCGAATGCAATGCGGTCCACTTCCCACATTGTTCGCTGGCGCGAAAACGATTCGCTCTTCCGGCAATCATGCGGTTTCTGAAATCTGAGTTCAAACCAAGGGCGAAATCGGGCGAGCTCAACTAAAGTCCCCTGATGAGCTGTAAGCGTCCAGCCAACCGCGCCTACCACGACGTTCGTGAG
>NZ_JBAURI010000656.1:0-5823 GCF_049581145.1 Bradyrhizobium sp. | reverse complement strand
TTGCACACGAGACCGCGGGTGCAGCGTGCACCCGGCATTCCCTGCGCCCTCGATCTCGAGGCGCAAGACTTCCTAAGCAAAGCTCGGGCGACCAGCGCCGCGAGACCGTGAAACCGTATCTGCCGTTTGAAATCCGGATTCGGATTCATGGGCTTGGTCAGCGCGCACCGGCCCCGTGCCCAACCGTGCCATCAACAAGCGGTCGGGCGCGCGTCCGCCGAGGTTCGGGGATTGAGGCCGATACGATGATTTCAGGCGTGCAATCTGCTGCTGGAGCCATCGTCGGCGGCGCGACATCGGCTGTCCGGCTGCGGCGGCTCCCGGCCGCAATGCTGCTCCTCGTAGAAATTCACGTATCCCCGCGAGGCGCAATCGCATCGCGGCCATCGCGGACAGTCAGGCTGTTCATCCTTCGACATCAGGGCTCCCCACCGAATCCCGACGCCATCCAAGCAAGGAGCTGTCAGTTTGGGAAGATGGACAGACTACGGGGTCCACACAACTTCCACGAGATCTGCGTCCATGGGCGGCGCCACGCTGGATTGCGGTCCCTGTCAAATGCAGGTTGGCGGGCACAGTTCCGCCTGCGCTCTCCGAGCGACGGCGGAAGCTTTGCCCAGCCTCTGAACTTCTCCTCGGACCGGAGACGTAACTCCGCCGTCCTCCCGGCGAGTGCCGGGATCCATGACCACAGGAGCCCGTTGCTCATATCCGACGTGGCCCCAGCGTGCCCGACACCACCCGCCTGTGGTTATGGGTCCCGGCTCGGCGCTCGCGGTGCCGCTTGGCCGGGACGACGTTTTGATGGTTGCGACCGGCGATCGCGGGACGCACCGCGTCGTTCAGTTCCCGCCGAGCGCCCGATGAGCGAAACGTGAAGGGATCGCCGGCGGCTGGTCTCGATTTGGCAAGCCATATGCCTTATTGCGGGGTCATGGACCGCAAGCGAGGCGCCGATCCGGGTTCCCCCGCCCGCTCCGCTTGACCGTTCCGGTCGATATGTTACGGTGCGTAGCATTGCGAGAGTCGAGATCGCACCCGTGACGCAGCTAGCGAGCAGCCGGAAAGAGCCCCCGCGTCCGTCAACCCGATGAATCCTGCTGCGCGGTGGCCTGTGTTGCCGGGCGCGGCCATTCTGTTCTTTGCGAGCGGTCCATGTTTGCCCTGTTCGAGCGGCGGCTGAAGCCGACCGGCACGCCGAGCGATCCCGAGCCGCCGGCCGGGCTGATCGCGTTCTATTGGCACTATGCGCGCCAGGCCAAGGGCCTGTTCGCCGCGCTGTTCGCGGCCGGCTTCGCCGTGGCGCTGCTGGATTCCTTGATCCCGGTGTTCTTCGGCCGCATCGTCACCCTGATCACCAAAAGCCCGCCGGAGACGCTGTTCGCGACGTTCTGGCCGCTGCTGCTGGCGATGGCAGCGGTGCTGCTGGTGCTGCGTCCGGCGGCGCTGACCCTGCAGAACGTCGTCGCCAACCAGGCGATCGCCGCCAATGTCGGCAACCTGATCCGCTGGCAGAGCCATTGGCACGTGGTGCGGCAGTCGTGGGCGTTCTTCCAGAACGATTTTGCCGGCCGCATCGCCAACCGCGTGATGCAGACCGGGCCCGCGATCCGCGAGAGCCTGGTCGCGCTGCTGACCGCGGTCTGGTACATCCTGGTCTACGGCACCAGCGCGCTGGTGCTGCTGGCGGCCGCCTACCGCTGGCTGGCGCTGCCGATCGCGCTGTGGTTCTTGGGCTACCTGGTCATGCTGCGCATCCTGGTGCCGCGCATGCGCGACCGCTCCAAGACCATGTCGGAGGCCCGTTCGCAGCTCACCGGGCGGATCGTCGACAGCTACACCAATATCCTCACCGTGAAACTGTTCGCGCGGCCCTGGCAGGAGGACGCCTATGTGCGCGAGGCGGTCGACGATCATACCGGAAAATTCTACGCCTCGCTGCGGCTGAACACGCTGCTCGGGCTGGCGCTGTCGTCGCTCAACGCGGCGATGGTGACCGGCACCGGCGCGCTGGCGCTGCTGTTGTGGACCCATGGCAAGGTCTCGGTCGGCACGGTGGCGATGGCGCTGCCGCTGGCCTGGCAGATCGTCAACATCTCCGGCTGGGTGGCCTGGCAGGTCACCGCCATCTTCGAGAATATCGGCGTGGTGCAGGAAGGCATGATGACCATCGCGCGGCCGATCACGCTGACCGACCGGCCGCAGGCGAAGGCCCTCGTGGTCACGCGCGGCGAGATCGTATTCTCCGACGTGCGCTTCCACTATGGCAGGACGATCCCGGCCCTCGACGAGATCGAAGGGCCGCGGCCGCGCGCCGTGCTCGAAGGCTTCTCCCTGACGGTGCGGCCGGGCGAGAAGATCGGCCTGGTCGGCCGCTCCGGCGCCGGCAAGTCGACCGTGGTCAATCTGCTGCTGCGGTTCTTCGACCTCACCGGCGGCCGCATCCTGATCGACGGCCAGGATATCGCCGCCGTCACCCAGGAGAGTTTGCGCGCGCAGATCTCGGTGGTGACGCAGGACACCTCGCTGCTGCACCGCTCGATCCGCGACAACATCCGCTATGGCCGCCCCGAGGCCGGCGATGCCGAGGTGATCGCCGCGGCCAGGCTCGCCCATGCCGACGAGTTCATCCTCGATCTCGTCGACTGGAAGGACCGCTGCGGCTACGACGCCCAGGTCGGCGAACGCGGCGTCAAGCTCTCCGGCGGCCAGCGCCAGCGCATCGCGATCGCGCGCGTGATCCTGCGCGACGCGCCGATCCTGGTGCTCGACGAAGCCACCTCCGCGCTCGACAGCGAGGTCGAGGCCGCGATCCAGTCCAGCCTCGGCACCCTGATGGCCGGCAAGACCGTGATCGCGATCGCGCACCGGCTCTCGACCATCGCCCGCATGGACCGCCTGGTCGTGCTCGATCGCGGCCGCATCGTCGAACAGGGCACGCATGACGAACTCTTGCGCCACCAGGGCCACTACGCCGCCCTGTGGCAGCACCAGTCCGGCGGCTTCATCGACGCCGACGACATGCAGGCAGCGGGGTGAGGTGTCGTGAAAGCGCGGGCTGTTTCCGCTCCCCGCTACGCGCGCGGAGGGAGGGGAGAAACCGGCGCTCGCCGGACCTCGGCTCGGTCTTCAGTAGAAACTCGCGTGGCTTGAAGCATCCTCTCCAGCAGCGCCTGAGCCTTGTGCAGCAAAGGCCGGGCACCGCTTTCGGATGAAAGCGCAATCGTCGCGCGCAGACTGCCGACAATCCGGGCGTTGTCATCCTCGCTGGATGCCGGTGTCACCGTGGCCTCCCCGAACAGGGCCTCTGCCTCCAGACCGGAAAATCCCTGCTGACGGGCCGTGTTCCGCGCCTCCCGCAACATGTTCAGCGCAACCTCGACATCGCCGAGTCGATGGAGAGCAAGGGCGAGATAGATCGAACTGCGCAGCACCGACGACGTATAGCCGATCGATCTGGCCCCTTCCCGCGCCTCGGCCAGCATGCCGCGAGCCCGGTCGAACTGCCCCCGCTCCAGATAGGCCATGCCGAGATGACAGGCGAGCACCGGCACGAACAGCCGGATGCCGTGCTTCTGCGCGATCGCGAGCCCCTGTTCGAGAATGGCTGCTGCCGCCGCCGGATCGCCGCGGCCAATCATCAGCCAGCCTCCACTATAGGCCGTCGCGACGCGATCGAATGGCCGACGGGTTTCATCGGCAATCGCCGCCGCGCGCTGCTGCAATTGGTCCGCGGCGTCAATGTCCCCCATCACCGTATGCGTGAAGCTCTTCATCATGCAGCATAGCAACAGCAGGTATTTTGGGACGGTGCCGATCGGAGCGCTGGCCTGCGGCCCCATCAGTTGCGCGCAGGCCCGTCCCAGCATCTGCTCCGCCTCGCGGTACCGTCCGGCGAGAAAATAAGCCTGCCCGAGGCCATATTGCGCCAGGTTCAGCCACCCCGCATTGCCCCACTGCGCCGCCAGACCAACCACCTCCTCGCCGGTGGCGACGGCCTCGACCGGTGTGCCGTAAAAATTCTGCGCGGCCGCCCTCACCGTCATGGCAGCGACTTTCCGGCCGATGTCATCGATCGCGTTGGCCCGCCGCTCGGCCTCCAATCCCAGATCCAGCCATTCAGCGACATGTCCGGAGGCCATGAAGGGCGTGCGCGCCTCTATCCTGAGATCTATCGCATCCGCCTCCCGCGCGCGGGTCATGGGCGTCTTGTCCAGGGAGTTCATCGCGATCTCGAAATAGTTGGCCGCGTCGGCAAAGGCCGACCGTGCCAGACATTTTCGGGCCGCCTCTCGCCCAAACGAGAAGGCCTTGCCCCAATCCTTTGCCCGCGTCGCGTGATAACAAAGCATGTCGGGCTCATCGGCCCGGTCGTCGCGGCTTTCCATTGCCGAAAGAATTCGCGCATGGATGCTTTCGCGCAGCCTCTCGAGCATCGAATCATACGTGACCTGGCGGATCATCTCGTGCGGAAACTCGAATGCGCCCTGCAATTCGCTGTCGACCTTGACGAGCAGTTCGGCTCGGTCGAGAGCCGCGAGTTGGCTCTGCAGGTCGTCTTCGGGCAGCGCGGTCACGCTGCGCAGCATGGCTTCGGTCGAGCGACGGCCGAGTGCGGCCGCAATCTGCAGCAGCGCCCGTTCCTGTCTGGACACGCGATCGAGACGAGCGCCGATGACGCCCTGGATGCTGGTCGGAATGCCCAGTTCGTCAATGGGACGCACAAGCGTAAGGTCGCCCCATTGGCCGCGGAGGAAGCCGCTGTCCTTCAGGCCGCGGCAGACCTCCTCGATGAACAAGGGAACGTTGGCCGTATGCGACATGATACGGCTCTTCAAGTCGGAATTGACGGCGGAGGAACCAAGCATGTCGGACAGCATGGCCATTCCCGACTCGTGATCGAGCGGGCGCATTGCGACCAGCTCGGCGTGACACCGAGCGATCCACGTCGGCATCCCGTTCGGCCGGCTGGTAAGGAGCACGAGAAGATCGGGGACCTCGAGCGAAGCAAGCGCGGCGATGACGGGATCACTGGCGCGATCGATCCAGTGCAGGTCCTCGATCAGAAGCACCGTTGGTTGGGCGCGGGCCAGGTTTGCGAGGATCGCGCAGCTCGCCTCGCCAATCGCCTGGCCGCGCGCGTGGGGCTCCAGCTCGTCCCATTGCGGGTCCGAGATCGGAAGGTTCAGCACCGTATCGACGGCGCACTGCTGGACCGCCGGCAAGTCCTGCAGCGGATCCGCGACGATAGAAGGGTCCGCTAGCGTTCCCTCCACAATCGAAAGCAGCACTCGTCTCAGCGCGCTGAACGGCGCGCCCTGCAGATTCGGGCTGCACTCGGCATCGATCAGCCGCCAGCCACCGGCCTTCAGGGTTTGGGCAAACTCGTGCACCAGCCGTGATTTTCCGATGCCGGGGTTGCCCATCAGGAGAACCGTGCGCCGGCTGGCCCTGGCGCCGTCGGCCGCTTTTTCCAAAAGCGCCTTCTCTATCGTGCGATCAACGAAGCGGGAGGTGCTGCGCGCCCTTCGCACGCGCCAGCTGGAAAGATCGCTTGCGCCGATGATCCGATACACCGGCACAGGCTCACTGAAGCCACGCAGCGGCTTGCGGCCCAGAAATTCAAACCGAACGTGCCCATCGGCAAGCTTCTGACAGGCTTCCGACACACAGATCTGGTTCGCCCCGGCGGCGGATTCGAGCCGGGCCGCCAGGTGCTGCGCGGCGCCGCCGACCTCGTAGACCTTCGAAAATTCGCTGGCGACCATGTAGGTGACCACATGGCCTGAGTGCAGACCCACCCGGACCTGGAGGCCGGCATCG
>NZ_JBAURI010000655.1:0-1916 GCF_049581145.1 Bradyrhizobium sp. | reverse complement strand
CCGGCGATGAGCATCTGCACCGGGTTCGGTGCTGGTGGATTGCCGTTGTCGATGCAGCTCATTGCCAAGCCGTTCGCGGAGCCGGTGCTGTTCCAGGCCGCGCATGCGTATGAGACGGCGACGGATTGGCGGTCGAAGCGTCCGGCTTTGGTATCGTAGCGCGCATTCCAACTGTCATGTATGGACGGCCCCCGTTAGGCAAGGAGTTTGTGCGACGTTGGCGCATTGGTCTGGAGCGTTCATGTATCCGGCCTGTTTGTGCGGTCGGCTATGACCGCTGGCCCCGATGGGGTTACGCGAACCGGGTTCCAAGCATTGCGGCGTGCGAAGATGCGCGATGACAGAACGGAGTGCCCCGGTTCAGGTCCTGACCTATTTGCCGTCGTTGCGGTTTGCTCCTTGCGTGGTACGGGGTCTGGCGCGGCCTACACGGCCGGCACCGTCGCCCGATAGGTTCCGCCTGAGCACAACAGCGCCCATGCGATGCGTGCGGTCTTGGCGGCCTGCGCGACGGTCGCGACCTTGAAGGGTCTGCGGGCGATGATGCCGTGCAGCCAGGGATCGGCGGGGTTCGGCCTGGCCTTGGCCCGCCGCGCCAGGTTGGCGGCGCCCAGCACCAACAATCGTCGCAGGCTGTGATCGCCCTGGCGACTGATATGGCCGATGCGGGTCTTCTCGGCACTGTTGTTGGTCAGTGGCGTCAGCCCGATCCAGGCGGCGCAGTCGCGCGCGGAGGCAAAGCGGCGCGGATCGCCGATCGCACTCACCAGCGCATGCGCAATGATCGGCCCGACGGTGGGGATCGTCTGCAGCCGGCGCATGCGCTCGTCGCTCTTGGCCTGCGCCACGATGCGCGCTTCGAGCGCGTCGATGCTCGTGTGCAAGGCGCGCCAGTGCTCGACCAGCGGCTTTAGGGCGCTCAGCAGCGCGTCAGGGATGGCGCTGTCCCCGGCATCGATCTTGGCAACCAACGTCTTGAAGCCGCGCAGGCCGACACTGGCGACGATGCCCAACTCGGCCAACAGCCCGCGCGTGGCATTCGTCAGCTGGGTGCGTTGCTTCATCAGCAAGTCACGCGCACGTTCCAGGGCACGTGCGGTCTGCTGCTCGATGCTCTTGATCGGCACAAACCGCATGTTGGAGCGTTGCACAGCCTCACAGATCGCCTCGGCGTCGCGCAGGTCGCTCTTGCCCCGCTTGACATAGGCCTTCACGTATTTGGCGTGCATCAGCCGCACTTCATGGCCAAGCGCGCGCAGCACACGGCCCCAATGATGCGCCGAGCCGCACGCCTCCATGCCGATCAGCGCCGGTGGCTGCTTCGCCAGAAACGGCTCCAGCTCCTCCCGCCGCAGACGCTTCCGCCACAGAACCTTGCCCGAACGGTCCTCCGCGTGCAGTTGAAACACGCTCTTCGCAATATCAATCCCGATGATGGTAGTGTGCATAGCGGACGGTCTCCTTCGCTGACTGAGTTCACCACCGGCCAGCTTGGCACAATGATGCCGTCAGGGGGCCGTCCACCCAGCATTGCGAGCGGAGCGAAGCAATCTCGGGCCATGGGGGCACCCGGATCGGGATTGCCGCGTCGCGTCGCTCCTCGCAATGACACGAAACCAGCCCGCCCAGCTCCTTGCCCGCGTTCACCCGATTGCCGTGTACCCCGTGGTGACTGCGGTTAAGGAAACCGACACTGTTACAGGGGCAGGATGGGGCGTGTCGCCGCTGCGAGCCGAGCCATGTCCCACCCGACCGACGACGTGAAGAACTGGATGAACATGTTCCGCTGGATCGTGAAGCTGATCCGCGACGAATACGAGGTGGACGAGCAGAAGCTGAACCGCACCGCCGTGCTGGAGAGCGATTGCGGGCTGGCGATCGAGGATGTCGAGGCCGTGCTGACGACCGTTTCGGAC
>NZ_JBAURI010000654.1:0-5419 GCF_049581145.1 Bradyrhizobium sp. | reverse complement strand
CCGCGAGGGCTTTCGTCACATCTCGGCTGGTCCGCATGAGCTGGCTTGGCTCGGCCCTTACGAATATTTCTGCAACGTGCTCGGCCTGCGGGCCGAGACCGAGCCGCTCCGCGGTCTCTGGCAACTGGCGCTGAACGCGGGCTGGCTGCAGCCGCATCAGCACACCTGCTGGCTCGCGGAGCGGCCCAATCTGTTGCGCGGCGACCCCGGCGATCGGCTGCACTATGCCGGCGGACCGGCGCTCTGCTATCGCGATGGCTGGTCGGTGTGGGCATGGAAAGGGGTCGAGGTGCCGCGCCGGCTGATCGAGCACGCCGACGCGATCACGCTCGATGCGATCGATGCGGCCTCGAATGTCCAGATCCGCCGCTGCATGATCGAGATCATGATGCCGCAGCGTTTTGTCGCGTTGGGCGGTGCGACCCGCGTCGCCGAGGATGAGACCGGCGTGCTCTGGCGCAGGGTTTGGCCCGACTCCGATGTCTGGGCGGCGGTCGAGGTGATCAACGCGACGCCCGAGCCCGACGGCACGCACAAGCATTTCTTCCTGCAGGTCCCACCCGCCCTGCGCACCGCGCGCGAAGCGGTGGCCTGGACCTACGGTATGCGGCCGAACACATACGCGAACCTCGTCGTCAGGACATGATGGCCGGACACATTGATCGAACGAGCGTGATGAGATGAGGTGGGCGGAGCAGTCGTCGTGCGCGTTGTCTCGGCGAAGAATCGCAGGGGGGCAAAGCCGCTCTTGCGCCGTGCCCACCGTCTTTTCGCGGGCCCATCGTGAATGGTGGGCACGCTACGCTTTGCCCGCCCTACGAACCCAACAAACTTCAGCTCCGATAATAGCGCCACATCCGCAAGAAGGTGCGATGGATGGCGTCGGGCGGCTGATCGAACGGTTCGAGGTTCACCCGCACCATGTTGTTGTGGCTCATGCGCCAGGGCAGCCGCATCAGGAGGCGGTAGCGCGGCTGCTTGCGCCAGTCGACCACCAGCGCGCTGCGCAGTGGCGCGTTGAGCACGATCTGCAGCTCGTGCACGGTCATCGCGCGCTCGGCGATCTCGATCACATCGATGCGGTCGATCGCACGCCAGCGGATCAGCCCGAACGCCTGGATGAAGATGCCATACTGGTTCGCGCCGATGGTCGGCCGCCCGGTCTCCAAGAGCGGAATGTTGTAATAGGTGAAGGCGGCGGCGGCGAGCGCCAGTGGCAGCCAATAGAGCGCGCCGGTGATCCACGCGGCGGTGAGGAAAATCAGCGCCAGCGCGGCGGTGATGTAGACCGGAAAATAGGTGTCGTCGCGCCCATAGGCGACGGAGTAGCCCCCGGCGTTGCCCTCTTCCAGATGTGCGATCATGTGCCTGACGCCGCGACTGCGTCAGGACAAAGTGGACACCTGTTTGCTCAAAAGATCATGCTCAAACAATGAGCATTGCGGTGGTTTCGGCTGCGCGGCACAACCGCACAAAATATTTCCGCACGAAATAAAACGGGGCCGCAAGGCCCCGTCGAAGTCAGGATCGTCCGCGATCTTACTTGATCTTGGCTTCGCGGAATTCGACATGCTTGCGCGCCACCGGATCGTACTTCTTCTTGACCAGCTTGTCGGTCATGGTGCGCGAATTCTTTTTGGCGACGTAATAGAACCCGGTGTCCGCCGAGGACACCAGCTTGACCTTGATGGTGACCGCTTTGGCCATGTTCAGGACCTCTGATGGAGTGGAAGTTGCGCCGGCAAGGAGCAGGGCGCATTTGCCGCGCAACCTAGCCGGTGACGTCCCAAAGTCAAGGTTTCAGGTCGACTTTTGCTGGTAAATAACCCGCCGAATCCGGCTTTTTAAGGTTCAAAGAACCGGTTTTTCGGCCGCGGCAGGCCGAGATTGTCCCGCAGCGTCGCCCCTTCATAGTCTTTCCGGAAAATCCCGCGCTTCTGCAGCTCCGGGATCACCTTGTCGACGACATCGTAAAGGCCCTGGGGCAGGAACGGGAACATGATGTTGAAGCCGTCGCTGCCACGGCTGGTCAGCCATTCCTCCATCTGGTCGGCGATCGATGTTGCGGTGCCGACAAAGGACAGCCCGCCATAGCCGCCGACCCGCTGGGCGAGCTGGCGCACAGTGAGCTTGTCGCGGGCAGCGAGATCGACCAGGCGCTGGCGGCCGCTCTTGGAGGCGTTGGTCTCGGGGATCGGCGGCAACTGGCCGTCGGGATCGAAGCCGGAGGCGTCGGTGCCGAGAATGACCGAGAGCGAGGCGATCGCGCTGTCGTAATGCACCATGCTGTCGAGCCTGGCGCGCTTCTCCTGGGCTTCGTCGGCGCTGTCGCCGACGACCACAAAGGCGCCGGGGAGGATCTTCAGGTGCTCCGGGTCGCGCTCGATCTTCTCCATGCGGCCCTTGATGTCGGCATAGAGTTTTTGCCCGTCGGCGAGGCTGCCACCGCCGGTGAACACGGCCTCCGCGGTCTCGGCGGCGAGCTGCCTGCCGTCCTCCGAGGCACCGGCCTGCACGATCACCGGCCAGCCCTGTATGGGGCGGCCGATGTTGAGCGGACCGCGCACCTTCAGATACTTCCCCTTGTGGTCGAGCACATGCATTTTGGCCGGATCGAAATAGAGCCCTTGCTCGACGTCGCGCACGAAGGCATCGTCGGCAAAGGAGTCCCACAGTCCGGTGACCACGTCATAGAACTCGCGCGCCCGCTTGTAGCGCTCGGCATGCTCCATGTGATCGTCGAGCCCGAAATTCAGCGCCGCGTCCGGATTGGAGGTGGTGACGATATTCCAGCCCGCGCGGCCGCCTGAGATGTGATCGAGCGACGCAAAGCGGCGGGCGACGTGATAGGGCGCGTCGAAGGTGGTCGAACCCGTTGCGATCAGGCCGATCCTCTCGGTTGCGCCCGCCAGCGCCGACAGCAGCGTGAACGGCTCGAACGAGGTCACGGTGTGGCTGCGCTTCAGCGCGTTGATCGGCATGTTCAACACCGCCAGATGATCGGCCATGAAGAAGGCGTCGAACTTGCCGGCCTCCAGCTTGCGGATCAGGTCCTTCAGATGCGCGAAGTTGAAGTTGGCGTCCGGCCACGCCCCCGGATAGCGCCAGGCGCCGGTGTGAATGCTGACTGGGCGCATGAAAGCGCCGAGCTTGAGTTGACGTGGTGCCATGAGCCCGTTCCGTGCGGTTGTCGTTGCCAAACACATAGGAATGCCCAGCGGCGGCGTCATCTGCTGCGGCGCAGAAGGATATTTTGTTTTTGTGCCTGTGTTCAAAACGCTCGTTATTCCGGCACCCTGCCTGCAAGGCCGTCATTGCGAGCGAAGCAATCCATCGCGCCACGGAAAGTATGGATTTCTTCCTCGCACGGGCTCCTCGCAATGGCGGCAGTGAGAGTCGGCGGTGCTACGCACCCAGCACGTCCCTCTGCATCTTGCCGTCGTAGAAATGGAAGAACGGCACCGGCGCGTCGTGGCGGAGCTCGCCGGCGGCGAGCCGCCGCTCCAGTTCGCCCAGCACGTTCCTGGTCATCGGATGCAGATCGGCGAGCGGTTTTGAGCCGAGCTCGACCCAGACCAGCTCGACGAGCTCGGCATCGGGATGGATCACGCCGTCGACGCGATGGGTGATCGCGGAGGCGTCCGCGGTGAAGAAGCGGGTGTCGAAGCGCTTGATCCGTCCGGGCGGGGTGATCGCACGCGCGATCAGGAACAGCCCGGAGGGATCGGGCAACAGGCCCGCTTCGGCAAACGGCATCCAGCCGCCGTCGAGTTTCGTTGCTGCGCCCTCGCTCTTGCGCCCCAGGCACAGCCCGGTCTCCTCGCAGGCCTCGCGGATCGCGGCAACGGCGAGCGATTTTGCGCGCGCGGCGTTGATTTTCGGGCTGCCCTTCAGGAGATTGGCTTCGAGCTCCGGCGGGATCGGAGCTGCCACCGGCACGCGATAGTCCGACTTGTCGACCCGGCCACCCGGAAACACGAATTTTCCGGGCATGAACACCACCTTGTCGTGACGCCTGCCGACCAGGACCTTTGCAATCGGGCCGCTGCGATCGACCAGGATCAGCGTCGCGGCATCCTTCGGCCGAACATAGGGATGGTGATCGGCTTCCGTGTTCTGTTTTTTTTCCTCTTTGTTGCCTTCCGTCGCGGCTCGCGCGGCTGCGGTCATGTCCATCCCCGTCGCGTTCTAGGTTTTGACCCACCAGTGTCAGCTAAACCGGCGGGATGTCACTAGACGGATTGTCATCGAAGCCATGCATGCGCAGCGCCCATTGCAGGCCGACCACCGCGCCCTTGACCGGCTGCAGCAGCGCGAGCGAGGCGAACAAGGTGAGCGGCAGATAGATCGCGAGCTGCAAGGCCACCGGCGGTGAGAAGTTGGTCTCGATCACCAGCGCGGTTGGTACCACGATATGCCCGACGATGACGATCACGAGATAGGCCGGCAGATCGTCGGCGCGATGCGGCGAGAAATCGAGCCCGCAGGCCGCGCAATGGTCGGCGACTTTCAGATAGGCGCGAAATAGTCTGCCCTCGCCGCAGCGCGGGCAGCGGCTGCGAAAACCGCGTTTCAGGGCGGACCAGACGTCGCGCTTCTCGCCTACCCGCTTGTCGGCGAATCCGGTTTCGCCGAGCGCGGTTTCCCGGGTCCAGACCTTGGGAGCTGAGCTCATGGCTTCCATGATTTCTTTCCCTTCGATTTGCCGGGCTTCTTGCCGGCCGCCTTGCGGCCCTTGCTGCGTGAACTCCGACCCGGTCGGTCTTTCGCGGGGGACGCGGGCTTGGCTGAACCACGTGCCGTGGCGCCACGATCGCGCTTCCGGCCGGCCGGAACGAGTTGGCCGTCAGATAGGAGTTCAAAGCGCAACGCGCCAGCAATCGGGGCGGCTTCGACCAGGCGGACGTCGACGACGTCGCCGAGCCGGTGCACAGCGCCGCTGCGCGAGCCGACCAGCGCGTGGCGGGTTTCGTCGTAGTTGAAATATTCGGTGCCGAGCGAGCGGATCGGGATCAGCCCGTCGGCGCCGGTGTCGTCGAGCTTGACGAACAGGCCGGCACGGGTGACGCCGGAAATCCGGCCCTGAAAGCTGGCGCCGATGCGGTCGACCAGGTGATGGGCGATCAGGCGATCGGCGGTCTCGCGCTCGGCCTTCATGGCACGCCGCTCGGTCACCGAAATCTGCGCCGCGACCTCGCTCAGATCTTCCGGTGTCTCGCTGTCTGGCAGTGCGCCTTCGCCAAGACCGAGCGCGCGGATCAGCGCGCGGTGGACCACGAGGTCGGCGTAGCGCCGGATCGGCGAGGTGAAATGCGCGTAGCGCCGCAGGTTGAGGCCGAAATGCCCGTAATTCTCGGCGGAATATTCCGCCTGCGCCTGCGAGCGCAGCACGACCTCGTTGACCAAAGCTTCGTAGTCC
>NZ_JBAURI010000653.1:0-2333 GCF_049581145.1 Bradyrhizobium sp. | reverse complement strand
AGAAGATTGCGATCGCGCGCGCCTATATGCGGGAAGCCGCGGTGCTGATTTTGGACGAACCGACCGCGGCGCTGGACGCCCGATCGGAATTCGAGGTATTTCGGCGCTTCCAGGAACTCAGTTCCGGAAAGACTGCGGTCCTGATCTCCCATCGCTTTTCCAGCGTTCGCATGGCCGATCGCATCCTTGTTCTGGCAGAGGGCCAGATCGAAGCAGCCGGCACACATGACGAGTTGCTCAAGCAGTCAGGCCGCTATTCCGAGCTTTTTGAACTTCAGGCCGCCGGTTATCGCTAGCTCGGTTTGACGTCGGGCAGACCTTGCCGATGCGACTTGTCCATGCATGCCGTCAGGCTCTCCAGCCATTTCAACGCGCCCTTGGCCGCCATGGCACCCGTCGCAAACGACGCCTGCAGCAGATAACCGCCGGTCGGAGCTTCCCAGTCGAGCATCTCTCCGGCGGCGAAGGTGCCCGGTAAGCGGCGGAGCATGAAATCGGCGTCGAGTTCATCGAACGAAATGCCGCCAGCGGTCGAGATCGCCCGCGCGATCGGCGCCACGCCATTGAGTGTGATCGGCACCGCGTTGATCAGGCGTGCGAGCTCGGCAGGAGCGAGCGTGGCGAGCGGGATGCCGGACGCAAAGGCGGCTTCCTGCAACAGGCCGATCGCCACGGCTGTAAGTTGCGCGGCCTTGCGCAGAAAATTGGACAGGGACTGCTTGCCACGCGGTGCCGACAGCCGGGCCGTCAGATTCAGCATGTCGAGATCAGGCCGCAGCGAGACGTAAAGCACGGCTTCGCCCGATGACGAAATCGTATCGCGCAGCTCCGCCGACAAGGCGTAGATGGCGCCGCCTTCGAGGCCAATGCGGGTGATCATCGCCTCGCCGCGTGTCGTGGTTGATCCAAACGTCAGCGCAACGCCCTTGAGCGGCTGGCCCTCGAACCGATCGCGGAATATCGCCGACCAGCCGACGGTGAAACCGCAATTGGCCGGCCGCAGCGCGGATATCACAACGTCCTTCGCAGCCAGCGTCGCCGCCCACCCGCCATCGGACCCGAGCCGCGGCCAGCTTGCACCGCCAAGCGCGAGCACGGTCGCGCACGCTTCGGCCGCGCGTTGCCCGTCCGGCGTCTGAAACGATAGCTGGCCGGTCGCGTCCCAGCCGTTCCAGCGATGCCGAAATAGGAACCGCACGCCGGACGCATCGAGCCGGCGCAGCCAGGCACGCAGCAAAGGCGAGGCCTTGAACGCCTGCGGAAAGACGCGTCCGCTCGATCCGACAAAGGTCGCCTGCCCCAGCGCCGCGCTCCACTGCCGCAGGCGGTCGGGCGGAAATCCGGTGATCGCGGCTTCGAGGCGCGGCGCTGCGTCGCCGTAGCGGACGAGAAAGGCGGTGAGCTCCTCGCTGTGCGTCAGGTTGAGCCCGCCGCGCCCGGCCATCAGGAATTTCCGCCCGGCGGACGGCATTGAATCATAGACCGTGACGCGCGCCCCGCCCTGCGCCAGCACTTCGGCCGCCATCAACCCCGCGGGACCGGAGCCGATGACGGCGACGTCGGTTCGAGCTGGGAGGACGGTCACTCCCGGCCACACGTTCTCGCGTGGACTACAACGCGCCATTGCAAAGCTGAGAATCCCAATGTCTGGCTCGAGATTCCGGGTTCGCGCTGACGCACGCCCCGGAAGGACGGAGTCAAAGTTTGATCCCTTCCCGCACCGCGGCTTGCGCGACGTATTTCTGGGTCTGCTGGAACGCGCCTTCCAGCGCCTTGGCGTTGCCCATGTCGCTGATCTCGGCAAAATGCGCGGCGACCGCGTCCGGCGTCCAGTCCGAAGGCGGCAGATTAACGCCTTCGCTTTCCATGATCCTGATCACCGCAAACGAGCCGGCACCGGCGCCCATGATGGTGCGGGTCGGCGCGTCCGCGCTCAGAAGGTATTCCACCGCCGGCGTGATCGCCTCCGGCTTCATCAGCGCCAGCGCCTGCGGCGGAAGCAATTCCTCCGTCATCCGTGTCGCCGCGGTCGGCGAGATGATGTTGACGCGGATGTCGGTCTTGCGGCCCTCCTCGGCCAGCACGTTCATCAATCCGACCATGCCGGATTTCGCCGCGCCGTAATTGGCCTGGCCGAAATTGCCGTACAGGCCCGAGGACGAGGTGGTCAGCACGATGCGGCCGTAATTGCGCTCGCGCATGCCGTTCCACACCGCCTTGCAGCAGTAGAAGCTGCCGGTGAGATGCACGTCGATCACCCTGGCGAAATCGGCTGGCTCCATCTTGCCGAACGACTTGTCGCGCAGAATGCCGGCATTGGCGCAGAGCAGATC
>NZ_JBAURI010000652.1:0-5048 GCF_049581145.1 Bradyrhizobium sp. | reverse complement strand
TTTGCGACGGCTTCACCAAATAAGGCGTGATCAGGATAACGAGCTCGGTCTCATTGCGGCGAAACTGTTCCGAACTGAATAGCGCTCCCAGCACCGGCACATCCCCGATCATCGGAAGCTTGTCGATTTCCTGCGTCATCTGCCGCTCGAAGAGGCCGGCAATCGCGAATGTCTCGCCACTTGCGACCTCGACAGTCGTATCGGCGCGCCGCACCATGAAGCTCGGCATGGAGACGTTGCCAACCTTGACATCACCCATCTGCGCAACCGTGCTCACCTCCGGACGCACATGCAGAGCGATGCGGTTGGTTGCGATGATGGTCGGCGTGAAATCGAGCGACACGCCGAATTGCTTGTAGGTGACCTGCATGGTGCCGCCCGGCTGTGCTATCGGAATCGGGATTTCGCCACCGGCCAGGAAGTTTGCCGTCTGGCCGCTGACCGCGGTCAGATTCGGCTCGGCCAGGATGTTCAGAACGCCACTGCGGCGCATCGCCTCGATGAGGACTTCAATATCGATTCTGCCGCCCAACATGCCGACGCTGCTGGCCTCGGCGCCTCCGAAGATCTTCCAGTTGAGACCAAGCGACTGCAGCTCGGTGCGCGACACCTCGGCGAAGCGAACGCGGATATTGACCTGCTGAGAACCTTCGATCGTCGTATTGTTGATCGGCGGCTGGTACGGCGGCGAGTAGGTCTCGCCGGCGTTCTGGGCGTCGACGGCTTCCTCGATCCTGTGCGTCTTGCCGGTGACGGCTACCCGCTCGCCGAGGATGGAGATTTCCGTCATTGTCGTCGGTTGCAGCGTGTGCATGGCGTCGTTTGCCGGCTGCGAGCTGGTGACGATGCGGAACTGCACCGATGCACGGACACTTTGATCCGCCGACGCGGCGATCAGGTTGGTCGTGCCGGCTCTCTTGCCGTAGACATAGACGACATCGGCGGCGACGACCCGCACATCCGCGACAGCCGGATCGGCGATGTAGACCGATTCCACCGGTCCGTCGAAATGAAGAAGACGGCCTTCGCCGACGGCCAAATCGATACTGCCCCGGCGAGGCGAGACGTTTTCGACGGCATTCCCGGCACGGCCCTGTCCGGGCATCACTAGGAGCGCGGCCCCGACTGCGAGCCCTGCAGCCAACGTGACCACAGACCACCGCCGCACCGGCCGCTCGCGACCCGGCGTCGCGGACGATGGCCGCGATGTCCCTCCCGCCATCAGCATGCTCTTCCCCCCTGGCCAAACGACACGACGCGCCAGTGCTGCCTTATTGGGAAGCACGGCTGGCTCCGCTTGCCCTGTCTTGGTGGTAGTCCCACCCGATTCACTCGGCCGCTTCAGCGGCGAGCCCGATACTCTCGCGCGGCACCCCGGCCGGCTCCGCAAGCGGCTCCACACTGAACTCCGGCGCCAGCTCCTGATAGGATAAAACCGCTGCGTCCAGATCGTTGCGAACGAGAAGGCTGCGCATATGCCGGCGCACGTCCATCGACGTAAGAACAATCGGAAGCCTACCCGGCGCCTCGGCAACCGCTTGCTTGATCCGCTCCACGATGGGCCGAGCCGCGGAATCAGGAATGTTGAGAAATGCGCCCGCCGCGGTGGACCGGACCGCCGCGCGCAATGTTTCCTCAACCGACCGCTCGAGCATATACGCCACAATTACCCGGTTGCGATCGGCGCAGCGAAAGCAGATCTGCCTGCGCAGCGCGATCCTGACATGTTCGACAAGGAGGATGGTGTCCTGTTCCCGCGGTCCCCATTCGACCAGCGCCTCCAGAATAAGGCGCAGGTTGCCGACCGGAACGTTTTCGTCAAGCAGACGACGAAGTATCTCGGCGATTTTTTGCAGCGTCGCGATCTTCTGTGCTTCTTTCGTCAGCTCGGGATATTCCTTCTCCGCCCGGAGAAGGATGTCACGGGTTTCCTGGATCCCGATGAACTGCGTCGCGTAGCGCAGCAGCATGTGTGACAACCATTTGGCGAGTACCTGGGTTGGAGCGAGAGCTTCAATACCCGCCGCGGCAAGCGCCGGCTGGTATTGCTCCTCGACCCACATCGCGGGACGCCGGTTGCCGATGCGCGGACCTTCCGCATAAGGAATCGCCAAAAGCTCGAGGTCGACCGCCTCGCTCTCGATCAGCAGAGAGTCTGCCGGGAGATCGGCATCGAGTACCGGCACTCCTTCAACCTCTATCTTGAAGTGAAGAGGCTCGAGACGCTCATCCACGCGCAGCTCGACCGCCGGCATATCCATGCCGAGATCCGCCGCCAGCGCCTGCCGCACGAGCGCCGTCTCGCGATTGAAGTGTTCGGGCTGCACGCGCTGGCCAAGCTCGCGGCCAAGACGAACAGCGAGCCTGTATGGTCCGCGCGTCGCCACCACCATGTCCGTCCCCGCCGCGGGTTGCGGCAACGCGGCTTGGCCGCCCTCGCTCGTCAGCCTTGGTGCCGCTTCCCTGGATGCACGTGCGGAAGCACTCGCCACCCGCCGTCGATGGGTCAGGTAACCTATCGCCGCGAAGAACGCCGCCAAAAGCACGAAGGCAGGCCAGGGAAACCCTGGAATCCAGGCAAGCACGAGCAGAATCCCGCCAGCCAGAAACAACGCCCGCGGGTCACCCGTTAACTGCCGAAAGATCTCGGTTCCGAGATCGAGTTGCTCGGCGGTTCCGACGCGCGTGACCACGGTGCCGGCGGCAACCGACACGAGCAGAGCCGGAATTTGCGCGACCAGCCCATCACCCACGGTCAGCAGCGAATAGGTCTGAACCGCCTCGGACAGCGACAGGCCGCGCTGCATCGAGCCGATTGCTAGGCCACCAATCAGGTTGACGGCGATGATGACAATGCCGGCGATCGCGTCTCCTCTCACGAACTTCATCGCGCCGTCCATCGCGCCGTAGAGGTGGCTCTCCCGGGTCAGGCGATGGCGCTGCCGCCGCGCCTCGGCACGGTCGATGTCGCCGCCGCGCAGGTCGCCGTCGATGCTCATTTGCCTGCCGGGAAGCGCGTCGAGGGTGAACCGGGCCGCCACCTCTGCGACACGTTCCGCGCCCTTGGTGATGACCACGAATTGGGCCACCGTGATGATCAGGAAGACCACGAGGCCGACTGCGATGTTGCCGCCGACGACAAAGCTGCCGAACGCACTGATGATCTCGCCGGCGTCCGCCTGCAGCAGGATCAAGCGTGCGGTCGAGATGATGATGGCGAGCCGGAACAGCGTCGCAATCAGAACGAGCGACGGCAACGCCGACAGATCCAGCGGCTCGGCAATGTAGAACGCCGTCAGCAGGATGAGAACGCTGGCCGCGAGGTTGGCGGCAATCAGCACATCGACGAGCGGCGTCGGTAGCGGAACGATCATCATGACGATCGCGACGAGCACGATGATGGCGATTGCGAGGTCGCCACGGCTGGAGGCGGCCAACAATGCCCGCGTGATCCTGTCTGTCAGGCTCATAACTGATTGCTGCGTTCGAGAAAATCACGGAAACAGCGTCGAGCTTCGATCCGGCGGCCGCTCGCCCACAGCGCGCGGCTCATCAGCAGGTCGAGAGCAGGATCGTCGGACTCGCTCATCTGCCGGAGGCGTCGGATCGCCACGATGGCCCGCTCCGGAGTTCCGTCGGCCAGAAATGCGTGGGCAAGGGTGCGCCACACATCGGCGTTTTCAGAAGCAAGCCGGGCAGCGATGAGCAACAGCACGATCCCGCGCTCGGTCTGGCCATGCTGGCTGTACAGATGGCCCAGGACGTGCAGCAGCTGCACCGCGCCGTCGTCGTCTGACGCGCTCATATGGCGATGCTGCCGTGAAGCCGCCGCGCCAGTTCGCGACGGCGCTCGATCTCTTCCGCAATGACGGCGCTGGCCAGTGATCGAAGCTCCTCGCTCTCGTCAAGCGCAGGGATGATACGCGAGGCGAGCCGTTCGAGAATCGATAGCGAACGGCCGCCCTGAAACGGCGTCGGGTCTGATATCCGTGGCTCGATGAAATCTGCGATGATCTGTTGCGGCGACCGCGGCGCTCTGGTCGATCTGCGCCGACTGGCGATTTCCCCGATCAGCGCGTCAAAATCCGGATACCCGACGGATTCGGGTGCGGTGATATCCGGCGCAGCCGATGGGTTGACTTCCACATCCGTGCGCGGCGCTGACCGCGCCACGATTGCAGCCGTGCTGCCAGGTTCGCTTTCGATTCTGCGCGTCATTATGCTGTCAACCTCTCATTTGCCTGCGCGCGCCAGGCAGCGCCGAAACGGCCGGCAACGCTCAGCGATAATTGAGCGCCACCGTCTCACCATCCTTCGCAAGCAGGACGCGATCCTGGCCGATATCGCGAATGACCCATCCGTTGCTGAGAACGGCGCCGTTGAAGTAGTGCTCGCCGTCCGCTGTCACGATATAGGGACGCGCTCCATACCAGATCGCCTGCAGCTGCAACGCCGGCATGGCTCGTGGCTCGCTGGACGGCACGAGTCTGGTGGTGAGAACGAAGCGGCTGCCGTAAGTCTGGTCGAACCATTGCTGGATTGCAGCCCAGTCGGCTGCCGCCCGCCCGGCCAATGTGCCCGTCGCCGAGAGCCGCCCATCTTCAGCGCTGATCTGCAAGGTTTGTATTCTCGCCGCTTCAAGTCGCGCGTTCAACGCGCGCACCGCCTCCTCCACCGTTGGACTTCCGGAGCGCACCGTCGACGATCCGGCGGACGACCGGGGCGTTGAATCGCCAGTTGCGCCATCGTCGGAAGAGACCACAGCCATGGCAAGGCTGGCGGCGCTGGCCCCTGGCGGCAATCCCCGCGCCGCAACCACGGCGAGGCCAACGCCGAGCACAACTCCGGCAACGCCCAGCGACCGCCACGGCATACTACGACGCCGGGGATTCTGAGCGCTGTCCGAGAGGTGGATCTGCGCCGTGCCGATCATGAAGCTCGCCGGAAGCCTGACGAGGCAGCCGTGCGACACCGGAAGCAGCTTCTGCTCAATCATGACACCTGCACCGGTGGCGTCGAGGCGCAACGCGTCGCGCCCGACATGAAGC
>NZ_JBAURI010000651.1:0-7722 GCF_049581145.1 Bradyrhizobium sp. | reverse complement strand
CGTTCTTGAACTCCTCATCCTCGACCGCGAGGAATTTGGCGCCGAGACTTTCGACCTGTTCCTTCGTGGCAGGCCGCACGTCGGTCGCGGTGACGACCGCGCCAAGCCGGCGTGCGGTCGCGATCGCCTGCAAGCCCGCGACGCCGACGCCCATCACGAACACCTTCGCGGCGGGCACGGTGCCGGCCGCGGTCATCATCATCGGAAAGGCGCGGCCGAAGGCTTCCGCCGCCTCGATCACCGCGCGGTAGCCGGCGAGATTGGCCTGGCTCGAAAGCACGTCCATCACCTGGGCGCGGGTGATGCGGGGCATCAATTCCATCGCGAACGCCGAGATACCCGCGTCCGCCATCGCCTTCAGCGCGGCATCGTTGCCATAGGGGTCCATGATCGCAATGACCAGCGCACCGCGCTTGTAGTTGGCAAGATCGGCGGCTTCCGGCCGTTTCACCTTGATGATGATGTCGGCGTCCTTGACCGCATCCGCGGCCACCGTGGCGCCGACCGCGGTAAATTCGGCATCCGGCAGCCCTGACTTGATGCCCGCCCCCGGCTCGACCGCGACATCAAAGCCGAGCGCCTTGAATTTCTTCACGGTATCCGGCGACGCCGCCACCCGCGGCTCGGAGGGATCGATTTCCTTGGCGACGGCAATCTTCATGAGGCCTCCGGCGGGCAGACTGCGCGCATTGTGAGACTAGCGCCATTTCCGCGAAGATGGATACCGATCTTGCGACCGGGGGTTGGCGATTTGGAGATATGACCGCGCGAGCGCGCGGCTGGAGCGGATCAGAGCAGGAAAATCGCCATCAGGATCAGGAGCAGCGCGACGGATGCCGTGCCGAACTTCACGAGCCTGATGAAACCTTCATAAGTCTGCTCGTGCGCTTGATAATCGTTACCATCAGCGGTCGTATAAGCCACTTCGCTATGCTCAGCCATCGATGTCCCCAGTCAGCGTCCCTTACTTCCAGCTTGGAATTAGCGCAATCCCAACGGCAGGGCAACGGCAGCAGGCGGTTTCCAATCGAGGTGTGTCGCTTCAGCCGGCCGATCAGGCAGGCCAATTGTCGCGGATCCAGCGGATGAGGCTTTCTTCGCTGACCTCGCCGGCAGCCAGCGAGATAATCATGGCTGCAGCATCCGCCTCGGGTACATCGAAATCGATGCCGTTTACACCGAGAAAAGTATCCAGCGCGAGCAGAGCGGTCCGCTTGTTGCCGTCCACGAATGGGTGGTTGCGCGCCAAGCCAAAGGCATAGGCAGCCGCCAATTGGGGCAGTTCAGCGTTTTCGTCGGACCGCTTGTTCTTCGGCCGGTCGAGCGCTAACTCGAGCATGCCTTCATCGCGTAAACCGCTCGCGCCACCATGGATCGCAAGCTGTTCGTCGTGAAATGCAACGACCATTTGGCGCGTGAGCCAAAACGGCTCACTCATTTGGCGAGTTCGGCCAGCGCATTGCGATAGCGCTTCATGCCGCGCCGCGCGACTTCCATCGCCTTTTCAAAATCCGGGTCATGGGGGGTCAATCGAAAACCGCCATCGGGGGTCAGCGTCGCACAAAGCCTATCGCCAACGCTGACATGCATGCGCGCCAGCACCTCCTTCGAGAGGATGATTCCCGACGAGTTTCCAATCTTCTTGATCTCGACGGTTCCGATCACTTGGCCGCGGGCGTCCGGTGCGATTTTCGATTGGTCGCTCATGCTAAAAAGCTCCGTTATACGAAATGTATAACACGGCGCTTCAACCCGTTCAACAAATGTTTTACGGCCCACCGTCAGCTCAGCCCATCGTCTCCAGTTCGTCGATCATGCCGGCGATGACCGACAACCCGCCGTCCCAGAATTTCGGGTCCTTGGCGTCGAGCCCGAACGGCTTCAGCAGCTCCGAATAATGCTTGGTGCCGCCCGCGGCCAGCATCGCGAGATAGCGCTCGGCAAACCCCTCGGAGGCATGTTCGTAGACCGCGTAGAGCGAGTTCACCAGGCAATCGCCGAACGCATAGGCGTAGACATAGAAGGGAGAATGGATGAAGTGCGGGATGTACATCCAGAAGTTCTCATAGCCCGGCTTGATGTCGATCGCCGGGCCCAGGCTCTCGGTCTGCACGCCAAGCCAGATCTCGCCGATCCGCTCGGCGGTCAATTCGCCGTTCTTGCGCTCGGTATGGACCGCGCGCTCGAACGAATAGAACGCGATCTGCCGCACCACGGTGTTGATCATGTCCTCGACCTTGCCGGCCAGCAGCGCCTGGCGCTGCCTGGCGTTCCTGGTCTGCGACAACAATCGCTTGAAGGTCAGCATCTCGCCGAACACGCTGGCGGTCTCGGCCAGCGTCAGCGGCGTTGGCGCCATCAGCGCGCCGTTCTTCGCCGCCAGCACCTGATGCACGCCATGACCCAGTTCATGCGCGAGTGTCATCACGTCGCGCGGCTTGCCCTGGTAATTCATCAGCACGTAAGGGTGCGCCGAGGGCGTGGTCGGATGCGAGAACGCTCCCGGCGCCTTGCCGGGCCGCACCGGCGCGTCGATCCAGCGCTGGCTGAAGAATTGCTCGGCGATCCCGGCCATCTCAGGCGAGAATCCGCGGTACGCCGTCAGCACCATGTTCTGCGCGTCGCGCCAGTCGATGCTGCCTGTGGCAGCAAACGGCAGCGGCGCGTTGCGATCCCAATGCGCGAGCTTCTTCTTCTTGAACCAGCGCGCCTTCAGCGCGTAATAGCGATGCGACAGTTTTGGATAGGCCGCGCGCACCGAGGCGACCAGCGCATCGACCACCTCGCGTTCGACACGGTTGTTGAGGTGGCGCGAATCGGCGACGTCCTGAAAGCCGCGCCAACGGTCGGATATCTCCTTGTCCTTTGCGAGCGTGTTGGTAATCAGCGCGAAGGTCCGCTCGTTGGCCTTGAAGGTCCTGGCCAGCGCGTCCGCCGCCGCCTTGCGCTTCTCCGCAGCACGATCCTGCAGCAGATTGAGGGTCGGCTCGATTGCAAGCTCTTTGCCGGCGACCTTGAAACGCAACGTGGAGATGGTCTGATCGAACAGACGGTTCCAGGCGGAATAGCCGCTTTGGGCCTTCTCATGGAACAACTGCTCAACGCGGTCTTCGAGCTGATAAGGCTTGTCCTTGCGCAGATCCTCGATCCAGGGCCGAAAGTGTCCGAGTTCCGCGGCCTGCATCGCGCCTTCGATCACGCCGTCGTCGATCCGATTGAGTTCGAGCGGAAAGAACAGCAGATGGGTCGAGGCGGCCGTCAGCCGCTCGGAAATGTCGCCGTAGAATTTGGAAATCGACGGATCGACGCTGTCGCCGGCGTGAACGAGGCCGGCAAAGGATCCGAGTCGGCCCGCAAGATCGTCGATCGCCTCGTAGCGCTTGATGGCCTCCGCAAGCCATGGCCCGCCGTCGCCGCGCGCGCTGTGTTCCGCGAGCTTGCCCTTGTAGTCCGTCTCAAACGCGGCGCATTCGGCATCCATCTTGTGCAGGTCGCGCGCGATTTCCGGCGCGTCGATTCCGGAATACAGATCGGCAAGATTCCATTCCGGCAGTTTGCCCGTCCTGCTCGCGGTTCCGGATCCGGTCGCGGACTTCGCGGGCTTGGCGGCAGACTTGGCTGAAGATTTGGTCGAAGGCTTGGCCGCGGATTTCATCGAGTTCGGCTTGCGGAGAGCGGAGGTGGAACGTGGGGGCATCTTGGTGGAAACCTGTGTTCGGGCTTGCGCGAAATTTTTTCGGGGCGGCAAGGCTTAAGGGTGCGTTAATCGGCATCGGCGAGATTGCCCCGATTCGAGACAGATAGTCCTAGTGCGGGGATAACACCATGGCTGCCAGTATTTTGATTGCCGACGACGATCCGGTACAGCGTCGACTGGTCGAAAATATGGTGCAGAAATGCGGCTATGAGACGGTCGTCGTCGATAGCGGCGATGCGGTGATCGCCAAATTATCCGGGTCCGGCGCGGTTTCTGTCGACGCCATCGTGCTTGATCTCGTCATGCCGGGGCTCGACGGCCTCGGCGTCCTCGCCAATATCCGCGAAGCAGGCCTCGACATTCCCGTCATCGTACAGACCGCCCACGGCGGCATCGACAATGTGGTGTCGGCGATGCGCGCGGGCGCCCTCGATTTCGTGGTCAAGCCGGTCGGCATGGAACGGCTGCAGGTCTCGCTGCGCAACGCGCTCAACACCTCGGCGCTGAAAGGCGAATTGCAGCGCATCCGCCACAGCCGCGAGGGCCGGCTGAGCTTTTCCGACATCATTACCCGCAGCGAAGCCATGGCCGGCGTGATGCGCACGGCGCAGAAGGCCGCCGCGTCCTCGATCCCGGTGCTGATCGAAGGCGAGTCCGGCGTCGGCAAGGAATTGTTCGCCCGCGCCATTCACGGCAGCGGCGAGCGCAAGTCAAAACCGTTCGTGGCGGTCAACTGCGGCGCGATCCCCGACAATCTCCTGGAGTCGATCCTGTTCGGCCACGAAAAGGGCGCCTTCACCGGTGCGACCGAGCGTCATATGGGCAAATTCGTCGAGGCCTCCGGTGGTACCCTGTTTCTCGACGAGGTCTCGGAACTGCCGCTGACCGCCCAGGTAAAGCTGTTGCGGGCGCTGCAGGAGGGCGCGGTCGAGGCCGTCGGTGGCCGCAAGCCGGTCAAGGTCGACGTCCGTATCATTTCGGCTACCAACCGCAAATTGCTCGATCGCGTCAAAGGCGGGTATTTCCGGGAGGATCTGTTCTACCGCCTGCACGTGCTGCCGGTGACGATTCCTCCGCTTCGCGTCCGCCGCGAGGACATTCCGCATCTGCTCCGCCACTTCCTGGCACGGTTCGGAGCCGAAGAGAGCCGCACCATCACCGGAATTACCGGCGAGGCGATGGCGCATCTTTCGCAGTTGGATTGGCCCGGCAACATCCGTCAGCTCGAAAACGCGGTCTATCGTGCCGTCGTCATGAGCGAAGGCGACCAATTGGGACTGGCGGACTTTCCGATCATTTCGGCGCAGTCGACGGTCCCATCCGATGTGCCGGCGGAGCCGCTCGTGGTTTCGCCCGCACTGCATCCGACGTCGCCCTCGATCGTTTCCGGCAATGAAATACCGATTGCCCCCCTCCCCGCCAGCGGCATGCTTGCCATGCTCACCAGCGCAGGCGAAATGCGCCCGTTGGAGGAGATGGAGCATGAGATCATTCGCTTTGCGATCTCCCATTATCGCGGACAGATGTCAGAGGTTGCGCGGCGCCTCAAGATCGGCCGCTCGACGCTTTATCGCAAGCTCGACGAAGCCTCCGCCGACGGTCCTGCCTCCGATCGCGCCGAGGATGCAGGCTGATGTTACCAATTGCGGCAACCGGATATCTTGACGGCCCCGACGCCGGCAAAAACGCCGCAAACGCGGGCTATTTCAGAACCATCGAACCGTGTCCCGCGGGTGACAGACAAAGATAAACGCACGTGGCAAAAGCGCATGTTCCGTCTGTTTTCTTGTCAGTTTGTCGTGAGAGGCCTCGGTGGCGCTGGCTGCAGCCGCCAAGCCTATGTATCGTCGATGAATCAATCGTGGCGTGCCGATGTTTTTTGGCCTTCGCGGACCGGCTCTAGCGAATGCTGACGGAAGATGACCCAACAAGTGGCCCAGGCCGGGGCACATTCACCCAAGGGGTGCAACCGATGCGAGACTGTTTGAGCAACCGTGGCGGATTTGACCGCGTCCTGATGGCCGTCGCGGCAACCTTCCTCACGGTCTCCGCGACCGCGGCACTGGCCCAGAGCGACCAGGCCCGCGGCAGCGCCGCGGAAATGGCGATCGATGCCGCGATCCCGCGTCCCGAACCGGCAAACGTGCCGCCGCCCACCGCCAGCGATTTCAAGGCCGAGACCACCGCATCGGTGCCCGCAGCGACCAAGGCGGAGGCCCCCGTCATACCGGACAGCAAACCGGTCGATCTGACTGCCACGCCGGCTACGCAGCCGACCGACACGCCGAAAAACACGCCCAACACCGATACCGCGACGAGCGAAATGCCGAAGGGCGAGGCCCCGAAGAGCGACGATGCCGCCGCCCCAAGCGCGCCGGCCTCAACGGCGGTGGCGCCGAGCCCAGCAGCGCCCGCGGCAGCTTCCGTGACACCGGCCGCCGGACAGCCTGCACAGGAGCCGGTCAAGGCCGCAAGTTCGCTGCCGGCGGCGGATCAGCCGGTCGCCGACAAGATCAAGGAACTCCTGGCCGGCAAGACGCCGCATTATTTCGAGCGCAAGGCCGAGCGGGCTGCGGTCGAGAAGTTCTATGGTGCCCATGAATTTGCGCCGCTCTGGACCCAGGCCGGAGGGCTGACCGACAACGCCAGGGGCGCCATCGCCCGTCTGAAGGACGCGGCCTCAGACGGCCTCAATGCCGCCGACTATCCGGTGCCGGATTTCGCGGCCGCGACCACGCCGGACGCGCTCGCCGAAGCCGACCTGAAATTGAGCAACAGCGTGCTCGACTATGCGCGCCAGGCACAAAGTGGGCGGATGCACTACTCGCAGGTCTCGGGCGATATCCAGTATCCGGACCACCCGACCGATCCGACCGAGGTGCTCACCAACATCACGACCGCCAAGGACGCCTCGACCGCGCTCGACAGCTACAACCCGCCGCAAAAACTCTATCAGGAGCTGAAAAAGAAGCTTTCCGAATTGCGCGGCGGAAGCGACGTCGCGATGCTCCGGATCGGCGACGGGCCGGTGCTGAAATACACGCCGTCACACAACAAGAAGCAGCCGGCGGTCGCCGTGGAAGATTCGCGCGTGCCGCAGCTGCGCGTCAAGCTCGGCATGACCGAGAACGCCGATGACGATCACTACGATGCCAAGGTCGCCGACGCCGTGGAGCGGTTCCAGGAGGGCGCCGATCTCAGGCCGACCGGCATTCTCGACGAGCGGACCGTCGCTGCGCTGAACAGTCCGAAGCGTGACAAGCAGATCGACACCGTGGTCGTCAACATGGAGCGCTGGCGCTGGCTGCCGCGCGACCTCGGCGCACCCGCGATCGGCGACGCCTATGTGATCCTCAACATCCCCGACTATACGCTGAAGGTGATGCAGCATGGCGTCCAGGTCTGGACCACCCGTGTGGTGACCGGAAAGCCGGGCATTCACGCCACTCCGCTGCTGAGTGAGACCATGAAGTTCATCACGGTCAATCCGACCTGGA
This sequence comes from Bradyrhizobium sp., assembly GCF_049581145.1. Lineage (GTDB taxonomy): Bacteria > Pseudomonadota > Alphaproteobacteria > Rhizobiales > Xanthobacteraceae > Bradyrhizobium. Next base: position 528 of record NZ_JBAURI010000651.1, on the reverse strand, counting down.
ACGTGCCGCCCTCGATCATCTACAATGAGTATCTGCCGGCGCTGCAGCAGGACCCGACCGTGCTGGACCGCATGGGGCTGAAGCTCGATCGCGCCCGCGACGGCTCGATCCACATTTCGCAGCCGCCGGGCGATGCCAACGCGCTCGGCCGCGTCCGTTTCAATTTCCCGAACAAATTCCTGGTGTACCAGCACGATACGCCGGACAAATATCTGTTCGCGAAGAGCGAGCGCGCCTATAGCCACGGCTGCATGCGGGTGCAGTACCCGGATCAATACGCGTCCGTGCTGCTCAACATGACGCTGCCGAACGAGCACTACACGCCGGAGAAGATCCGCAGCATGTATGGCTCGAGCGAGATCGACCTGAAATTCCCGACCCCGATCCCGGTCAACATCACCTACCAGACCGCGTTCGTGGATGACGCCGGCAAGTTGCAGTTCCGCAAGGACGTCTACGGCCGCGACGCGGAGATGATCGCAATGCTCAGGGGCGCCCACGGCAAGGATCTGGAGAATGTGGTTGCGC
>NZ_JBAURI010000650.1:0-2636 GCF_049581145.1 Bradyrhizobium sp. | reverse complement strand
GTTCGGGGGACGATCGGCGGGCCGTCAGCGTCGCTCGCCATGCGCTGGCTGACCTCGGCCCGCAGTTCGGCGGCGACGTAGGGATCGCCGTCGAACAGCCGCGACAGCATGGCCGTCTTGTCGGCGTCGATCATCGCCGCAATGATCTTCTGCACAGCATCGGCAGACATCGCGCTCGCCGTCGCGACAGCGGAGCGTTCGGCCGCGGCCTGGACCAGGTCGGAATCAATGCCGAAGAACTCTGCGAAAGCCTCCAGGCTTGCCGACAGCGGCCCGATCCCGGGCATCGGCTCGGGATGGTCCGGCGCGACGAGCTCGGCCTGCACCGCCGTCAACCAGATCAGATAGAACAGGCGCAGGTCACCGGCGAGAATGTCGGCGCGGAGCGGCGCCAAGGCGGCGAGCCAGCCCGTGCCATCATCCCAATCCTCGATATCAACCTCGGCGCAATTGATGTCCAGGATCAGGTTCTCGGCGGAGACCGAGAGCGTGGCGCAATCGACCTCGCCGAGAAAGCTGTCGAGCAGCCTGCGATCGACCAGTCGCTGCGGCAGCCGCATCATCAGGCGGCGCGACCCCCAGTTGGCGACATAGAGATGGAGATCGAAGCAGCGCTCCATGAGCTTGAGCGGATTGCCTTTGAAGTCGCCCCATTGATAGGAATTCGTGAAGCCGGTCGCCGTGATCCGCGCCCGCGTCGATAAATCCCGCAGCGCCTGGCGATCGGCTTCGCTGAGCGGACGGTCGATCGCCTGGAATTCGTAATACTGGTATTCGCTCATGGCGGCGTCTGTGGTGGTGAATGGAGGACAGAGACAGGTTCAACGTTCAGCGGACTGGTCTGGCGAGACCAGACGCAGGACTCCGTCGATTTCCAGGATTCGAAGCGGCGCGGCAAGCGGCGCGCCGACACCTGTCACCGAAAAGCAGGCGTCACCATTGCTCGTGTGCCGAACGATGCCGCTGGAATCGAGCGGACATGGTCCGAGCTTACGCTCGGTCGACAAAATGACGCGAAGATCGCCGTCCGCCGGCTCGAAGGACGACTGCCTGTCGGTATCGGCAAGAGTCGGGACGCCGGCGCCATTGCGTGCGCCATGGGGGCTCCCATCTCTCCCGGGCAGGGCAACCCATTCCAATCAGGAGACCTTCATGGCCAGGCTCGACGGCAAAATCGCTCTCATCAGCGGAGGCACCAGCGGCATCGGTGCGGAGACCGCGAAACTGTTTCAATCCGAAGGCGCGACGGTGGTGGTCACCGGCTCCAGCGAGCGCTCGGTGGCAGCCGCCAAGGCGGCGCTGCCGGGGATCGAGGTGCTGGTCTCGGACGCCGGCGACGTGGCCGCCACCAAGGCGCTGGTCGACAAGGTCAAGGCCAAGCACGGCCGCATCGACGTGCTGTTCGTCAATGCCGGCATCGCCAAGTTCGCACCGATCGCCGAGGTCGACGAGGCCTTCTTCGACAGCCAGTTCAACACCAACGTCAAGGGCGCGTTCTTCCTGATCAAGCACGCCATACCCTTCATTCCAAACGGCGGCGCGATCATCCTGACCGCGTCGGTGGCCGGCGCCGGCGGCGGCCTCGGAGGCAGCACGATCTATGGCTCGACCAAGGCGGCGCTGCGTTCGTTCGGCCGCACCATCGCCAAGGAGCTGACGTCGCGCGGCATCCGGGTCAATACCATCAGCCCCGGTCCGATCGTGACGCCGATCCTCGACAAGGGCGGCCTCACGCCGGCGCAGAAGGACAGTTTCATCGAGGGCGCCAAGACCCGCATTCCGCTCGGCCGCACCGGCACCGCAGCCGAAGTCGCCGCCGCGGCGCTCTACCTCGCCGCCGACGCCACCTATACCACCGGCGCCGAACTGTTCGTCGACGGCGGCTTGATCGACCTGTAGACGAACGAGTTCGTGAAAGTCGTCATATCGCTCGGCGATGTCTCGCCTCCCCCACGCAGCGCTGCCACACCGTCATGCCCGGGCTCGTCCCGGGCATCCACGACCTTGCGGTGTTGCCGGGGAGAAAGACGTGGATGGCCGGGACAAGCCCGGCCAAGAAACCACATGACGGAACCATGTGTTATCAACGTCTCCGACCTAAAGGCTGTCTCCAAATTGGCCCGGCGGCGAGCCAAACGGAACATGCGCGGCGGCTTCATCGGGCGCGGCGCGGGCTCCGGGCTGTGTGCCTGCAACGCAACAGTCACGGACTCAAATGGTCCGGCCTGGGCGTTCGTTCCCATTCTGGCCGTATTCCGGCAGTGTACAGCTAGCAGCGGTGTTTGCGCATCAAGGCGGGGCGATGCGCCAATTCCGTGTCCAGCCCTTGGGGGGATGGGTAGGTTGCGAGGCCCGGTCTCCTAGGCACACCGGGCCTCCGACCTTTCCCGCGAGCCGGACGACAAAGCCCGGCCGCCGGAAGCCGGGGCGCCGCGATGCCGAGGCGTCTCATGCCGAACCTCGCATCGGCCCCGATGATCGGTGCCACGATCGTGAGGACCACGACGCAGCGCTCTGTTCGCGGGCGCTGCGCGATGGACCTATGATGGTCGTGGCGCGAGGGTTCGACATCCAGCCGCCTTTGTGCCGGCGCGCTGCGCGCCACCTTGGCGCGGGCGCTGTGCGCCACCCTGGCG
>NZ_JBAURI010000649.1:0-9334 GCF_049581145.1 Bradyrhizobium sp. | reverse complement strand
ACCCGTCCAGCAGCGCGCCTTCGAACTCCTCGCCGTCAACCCGGATCGTACCCAGTAACGGTACCCGCGCTCTCAGAAAACAGCTGAGGGATCAAACCTTTATCGATGCTAAAAGAAGGAAGCTCAGTCTAGCGAAGGGCGGCCGTCGCGATCTCAACTTCTTTTTGCACATCGGGCGGCGGATGATACTAAGCGGCCTCGGAACTCTGGTTTTCAGGGATGCTTTCATGACCGCGACGATCATCGACGGCAAATCGATTGCCGAACGGCTGCGCCAGCAGATCGCGGCCGACGTGGCTCGCTTCACCGCCGAGGGGCACGGGGTGCCCGGGCTGGCGGTGGTGCTTGTCGGCAATGATCCAGCAAGCGAGGTCTATGTCGGCTCGAAGGCGCGCCAGACTACCGCCGTTGGCATGCAATCCTTCGAGCACCGCCTGCCGGCCGAAACCTCGCAAGACGAGTTGCTGACCCTGATCGCTCGGCTGAATAAGGATGCAGCGGTCGACGGCATCCTGGTGCAGCTGCCGCTGCCCGCCCAGATCGATACCGATCGCATCGTCGCAGCCGTCGATCCGGCCAAGGATGTCGACGGCTTCCATCCGGAGAATGCCGGACGCCTGATGCGGGGGCTGCCGAGCCTCTTGCCCTGCACGCCGCTCGGCGCGATGCTGCTGCTGCGCTCGGTCGCGACCAACCTGCAAGGCATGCATGCCGTGGTCGTGGGACGCTCCAACATCGTCGGCAAGCCGATCGCGCAGCTCCTGTTGCAGGCGGACTGCACGGTGACGATGACGCATTCGCGCAGCCGCGACCTGCCCGCGCTGTGCCGGCAGGCCGACATCCTGGTCGCAGCCGTCGGCCGGCCACAGATGGTGCGCGGCGACTGGATCAAGCCCGGCGCGATCGTCATCGATGTCGGCATCAACCGGCTGCCGGCGCAGGGCACGACCAAGGGCCGGCTGGTCGGCGATGTCGCGTTCGACGAGGCGGTGCACGTTGCCGGCGCGATCACGCCGGTGCCAGGCGGCGTCGGCCCGATGACGATCGCCTGCCTGCTGCAGAACACGTTGCAGGCCGCACGCGAACGGCGCGGGCTGGCCAAGCCTGCCGCCTAAGTAGCCGGGACTGGCAAACCTCTCGGCCATGTCGTGGCCCTCAACCCCCACGGGATCGGCTGCGGGTCGGCCTGCTCCGCAGCGTCGCCGGGCTTTGCAGGACGGTGTCGTAGCCGGGACGCATCCGCAGCTCGCTTCGATGTTCTTGATGGTTGCGGGGGCATCGTCGTGGGACCCCGCTTAACGTCGTCTTTACCTAGTCAAACGGGTCGCCCAGCCCGTTTACAGCTTTTGAACGAGACGCGGAGCTAACATGATTGAAGTTCAGTTCAGACGTTTGAGCAGCCCATGTCGACACGGACCGATGCAAGCCTCGAGATCGACGCCGCGCACTGCCGTGCCATCTGCGAGGAGATCGGCTACCGCCTCGGCGAGCTATGGCGGCGCGAGGGTTGCCATGAGCTGCCGCCACGCCTCGATTTCCTGATGCAGCAGCTCGCCAACATCGAAATTGCTCCTTCGCTTGTCCCGTCGCTGGACGACATGATCGGGACGCCCTCTCCGCGAGGCCGAGCACAGCGGCCGGCCTGATCAGCAGCCGGTAAAGCGGGGGTCCGGTCCCTCATGCAATTCCTTCAGATAGGCGCGCGCATATTCGGTCAACTGGATCGGATCGTCCTGCCCGGCCGACATCAGTTTGTCGAGGTATTGCTCGATCCTGGCACGTGAATGCGCCAGCTGCGCTGCGTCCAGCCTGTCAATCAATTCGTAATTCCGAGAGCTCGATCAACAATTTCACTCACCGAAAACTCCAACGCTGCACTGCAATCGCCGCATTGCAGCAGGTCGATTCCGGGCCGTCAAGCCCAGCGTTGGCGCGCGCGGATCATAGGTATCCAGATAAAGCCGGGACGGTGGCCCGCGCCGAGAGTCCTATCGGGATGCTCATTCGAGCCTGTCGAGGGCGAAGGCCCGGGGGCCGGCCGCTCCAATCTGCGCGGCGATTCGGACGGCCATGCCGCGCCCGATCAGCGTTGCCGCGCCCCGAGTCATTGCCGGGCGTGGTCCATCAAGTCACTGCCCCATCAGGTCACGGCCGACCGGCCGTTCAGTCGGAGAGTTCGAACTCCCGTTGCGCCTCTTCCACACAGTGGGACAGCACCGCGCCGCTTCTTTCGCGATTGGCCTTGCCATATCTGACGCCCTTGACGGTCCAGTTGACGGCGCCGCGCGACGCCACGGATATCCGCTCGATGATCACGCCGACAAAGGTTTCGAACTCTGGATGACTGGTCCTGACAGCCTCGGTCAAGTTCTGCTCCAGCTCCGCGAGCGCGATGGCTTTGCGCTTCGGCTCGGATTTCGTTTCGCTCTTCCAGATCATCTCATCCCCTGCCTCCGGTGGGTTCCGTCTGAACACATCCTTGCATGAAGATAAAGCGGCCGGTTGGTATCTTGGTCCGCCTACATTTTGCGCAGGCAATTCGCTTGCCTGAACGATGAAAGCCAACTGAATAGGCACGCTCTGACTACCTGCTCGTCGTCACGCAAGCGTGCATACGATTGGAAGCCTGGCGGCGCTCGGCACCTCCGGACGTTGCGTTGGATCAATGCAACGGTCCGTTTCCGAATTATCAACAGGTATCAGGCTAAATCAGCGCGTTTGTTAGGACAAAACTCTTAGTTGTTCTACTATCCGTTTGCTTTGCGAGGGACCGCGATGCCGGCGCACCAACAGCTCTCTTTCGATTCTTTGGCAGCAACGGGCGCGACCGAAGAAGCCTGTCACGCGACGCCGGCGACCGAGACCATGTGCGCTCCGGTCCTGCGCTATTCTTCGCCATGGCCCTGGATTCTCGCGCTCGCGATCAGTTCGACGATGTGGGTCGGCATCGGCTGGCTAGTCTGGACGATCGTCTAGAGCACTTTCCGATTCCATTGAATCGGAAAGCGCTAATTGTCCTTTATGGATCGAATTTTCTTGACGAAAGCCGGTGTCCAGTCTTGCGGCAAATGCTCTACCCTGCCCGCGACCAGCACGGCCGTCCCTGGCTGAGGGCGGTATCATTGCAGCCGCACGAGTTCGTCGAGATAGAGCTGCGCGCTCCGCTTCCAGGAAAACAAGTCCGCCCTCTGCCGGCCTTTCGCCGCCAGGCTCGCACGAAGGTCCGGGTTGGCCGCCAGCCCAATGATCGCGTCCTTCCAGCGCGAGCTATCATCGGGGTCGACGTAAATGACCGCGTCGCCACCGACTTCGACCAGGCTCGCCGCGTTGGATGATATCACCGGGCATCCCTTGGCCATCGCTTCCAGCGGTGGAATTCCGAAGCCCTCGGTTCTGGACGGAAATACCAGACACATCGCCTGCTCGTAGAGCGCAGCCAGTTCGTCATCGCCGACAAAGCCGGCGTGGTGAACGTTGGGCCGCCGCGCCACAGGCTCGCGGCCTGCGAAAATGCTCGACGAACCGCCGGCAACGATCACGTCGATGCCGGCCTCATCGAGCGCTTGCGCCTGATTGAGGATTACATCGATGTTCTTGTGCCTGGCGCTGCTGCCGAGCAGCAGGATGTAGGGACGTTTGAGTTGCGCCAGCAACGGAAGCCGCGCCCGTGTCGCATCCCAGCGCAGCACGTGCTCGTGGCCGTTGGGAGCGACGAAGATTTTATCCTGGCGCGCGATACCGTATTTCACCAGCATGTCGGCCGAAAAACGCGACACGGTCGCAACCCGACGCGCCCGCTTGCCGACCAAGGGGAGCAAGGTGCGATAGATCAGGCCGAAGGATCGCGAGTAGCTTTCGGGAAGGATGAAGGTGTTGGCGTCGTGTATGCAGACGACGTGATTCCGCGCGAGCACAGGACCGAAATTGCCAAGGCTCAGCACGCCGGCGCCGGCGTAGAGCGGCAGGACGAACTGATCCCAGGCGTGGCCTGATCCAAAACCGGTCCGGCAGACCGCGATGTTCGAAAGCCGGGGCGCCGTTTCGACCGTTGATGGCACGACCAGCCGCATTGTGGGGACGATATCCCGGCGCTGCGCAAGCAGTTCATCGAGCGCGGCCACGATCTCCAGGGCATAGCGCTGCACGCCCGTCATGCGCTGGCTCAGAAAGCGGCCGTTGATCGCCCAGCGTCGTCCGGTCATGTCAGGCAGCAACTTTCCATTGCCGGACCGAGCCGGTCAGTTCGCCGGAGAACCGAGCACCCGCTCGGCCTCGGCGATCGCGCAAACGATATGATAGAACGAGGACGCCGGAATCGTTTCGACCAGCGATCGGCCGTCGTGGTCGAACTGGTCGTACCAGCCGCCGGCGACCGGATGGCGCAGGTAGTGCTGATGGAGCCGGACCAGCGCAGCCAGCGCCTCGGCGGCGCCGCCCTCCTCACCCTGCTCCGCCTGTGCGATGAAGGCTTTTGCGATCTCGGTCTGTGGCCACAGCCGCCGGGTCGATTTGCGGATGTTTCCCTCCGCGTCGCCCTCGTCCAGCAGGCAGCCGGTCACGGTGCAGCGATAGCGCAGCGCCGAGGACAACAGCTGTGCGCGGTATCGTGCGGTCGGACAGCCGGTGATGCGCTCAAAGCCCTTGAGCAGCCAGACCCACTCCGCCTGGTGCCCAGGTTCGACGATCAGCGGCTCGATCGTCGACCAGTCCTCCTCGAAATACTCGCCGAGCACCCGGCGCCGCGCATCGTAGAGATTGGCCACGAACAGCGCGAACAGGTCGCCGGCGCGGCTTTGATAGACGGGATCCCGCGTCGCATCGAATGCCGCGATCATCGCCTCGAACAGGTGCATCTGCGGGTTTTGCCGGCGCGGCAATGACGCCGGGATGCCTTCGACGTAGCCGCCATGCGGCGAGCGGAGGTGAACGTCGAGAAAGCCCGCGAGCGCGGCGATCTCGTCCCGAAGCTGGGCATCGCCGCTCAATTGACAGGCCGCCGACAATGCCAGCAGCACGAATGCGTGGTCATAGGCATCGCGCAACGGGTTGAGCACGGCGCCGTCCGGATCAAGCAGATGGACGAAGCCGGGCTTGCCGTCTGGGCTCCTGGCCTTGGCCAGGAGATAATCGATCCCCTTCATCGCGAGCTCGCGGCCTTGCGGGTACCAGCCGATATCGGCCGCCTTGGCAAAGCAATAGATCTGCCGCGCCTGAACCCGCACGCGGCGGGGCGCCAAATGATCCGCGCCGCCCTCGCGGTCGAGCCGCTCGACGAAGCCGCCCTTGGCGTGATCCCAGCCCTCGCCGGACCACAATGGCAGCGCATGCTCGATCATCAGGGTGTTGAGGACGCGAAGGATGTCCTTGGCCTCCGATCCAGTGTCCGTTCCAGAGCTCATCATTCAAACCTCGATCGTCCCGGCCACCGTAGCGCAAGTAGCATCCGCGGCGAATGCTCATTCTGATCCGGTCTCGATAAAAATCGCCCAGCAGATGAAAACGGCATGCCTTCGAGAGAGGCCGGCGCGGCAGCGAACTGTATTCCCGCGTGCGACGCGCCCCAGTCAACCTGAGCTGCAGCGTCTCGTTCCTGCCAGAATCAATAGTCACCCTTAATGCGGCGCGGCGCGACCAAACTCGACAGGTCGCAGATAAGGTTAATGAAGATATAAGCTCGCGCTTGACGAATTCCTTCGCGAGCCGGGCCTCGGCGCAAGCACGGCTGCCCAAACCCCCCGCATATTCCTTCACCGCGTCGAGAAACAAGTATTGGCCTGCGGAACGAGCGTTCTGACAGCAGGCTGGCGACAGCCCCATGGGCGCTTCACGGCAGGCCTCGCGATCCGCGCGATAGCCCCCGATTGTCGTCGGAGCTGGAACCGGATATCCTCGTCGCCGTCTACTGCGAACGGCCTGATGGCCGGCGCATTCGTCGATGTCACCTCAACATCCGCCAGAAATTGCACGAAGGCCAAAGACCACCGCATGGGTCACATCGAGTTCGTTCCCGCGACAATGCCATGAGCGCCGAGATCGCGACGTTTGACTGCGAATTCACGCTGGCCCTCAACAACCGCACGGGCAAGTATTTCTTCTGCAAGGAGATGATCGAGTCCTCGCCGGACCTGATTGCCGCGTGCCTTTATTGGCGCTTTTCGATGCGGCAGCTGCCGTCGAGGATGCTGTCGAGGATGCTCGGCAGGCTCGCCCGATGGGAAGCCGAGCTGCGGTCAAATGCGAGCCTGGTCGATCGGCTCGTGCCGCCGACACGGCACCGTCGACCGATGATCTTCACCGACCCGCGCGAATGCATCTTCTACCAACTGAAATCATGTGACGTCGTGCTGTGTCACGATATGGGGCCCATCACTCATCCTGGTCTTTACCATCCTGGCGTGAGCGAGCTTTATCAAACGGTCTTCGACCGGATTCGGGCGGCACGGCCCTTCATGCTCTTTGTCAGCGACGCCTCCCGGACCGATTTCGTCGCACGATGCGGAGATGACTATCCGCATCTCGATGTCGTGCATCCCCCGCTGCGGATGGACATGAGGCAGTCCGACGAGCTGCGAACGGTTGACGGCATTCCCGAGAGGTTCTTTCTTACCGTCGGCGCGATCGGAGAACGCAAGAACCAATTGCGCGCCATCCAGGCGTTCGAGCAATCCGGGCTATCGCAGCAAGGTTACGCCTATGTCGTGTGCGGCGGGCCCGAACCGGGGGCCGAACCGGTCGTGGAGCGGGGCCGCCGAACCCAAGGCGTGATCCTGCCCGGATATGTCGGGGATGCCGAACTCCGCTGGCTCTACAAGAACGCCGCGGGCTTCGTCCTGCCGAGCCTGCTCGAAGGCTTCGGCTTGCCCGCAGCCGAGGCGATCCATCACGGCCTGGTCCCGCTCTTGTCCCGCGGTGGGGCGCTGCAGGAGGTCGCCGGCGACGGCGCGATCTACGTCGATCCGCTTGATATCGGCGAAATGGCCGCGGCAATGTCGGCGCTTGCCAATCTCAGCAACGAGGATCGCAAGTCTCGCCTCGAGCGGATGTCCGGCAGCGTTGGCCGCTTCTCGTTGGAGAATGCCACCGCGAGATGGCGCAAGGCGCTTGCGCTCGCCGCCCAGGCCAAACGGCAATCCGACATGGGGCCGCGGCCACGAGGCACGGCCGCCGCCGTTCAATGAGGTCTTGAGCCTGCCTGGCCCATCCTTGGTCCTATCCTTGGTCCTATCCTTGGCGCCAACGCAGGTCGGTATCGATCCGCTGGCTATCGATATGTCCCTGCAAGACCTTCAGCCGCATCAGGTCCGACGTCCGGAACTCGGCGTCGCTGAAGCGCATCCTGCGCAAGCCGTCAATCAGGTTCTGGATCGACTGATCCAGATCGACCACAGGTTGATGCTCGGGCGCGAGACGGCGATAAAGCCCGAAATCCACGCGATACGACCGGCTGTCGACCGGCGCATCGGTGTTGATGGAGACGGAAGTCCCTGGAATCGCCGCAGCGACTGCATTCGCGAGGTCCTTGACCTGATAATTCCGGTCGTCGGAGCCGACATTGACGGCCAGATAGCGGCCGCCGTTTGCGGCGCTTCGGTCGACCGCCCAATCGATCGCGCGCGCCATGTCGGCGACGTCGATCAGCGGCCGCCAGGGCGTCCCATCGGACAGCACGCTGATCTGGCCGCGGCTGAGCGCGCAGGCGACGAAATCATTCAGGACCAGATCGAGCCGAAGACGATCCGACATTCCGCACGCGGTCGCAAAGCGCAGGCAGCTGATGACCATCCCGCTGTCGATCGCCTCGAGCTCCCGTTCCGCTCCGATCTTCGACTTCGCATAGGCGGTGATCGGGTTGAGCGGGTCGGTCTCCTTGCGAGCGGCGCCGCCGGAGATCCCGTAGACACTGCAGCTTGACGCAAACACGAAATTCTTCACGCCGGCTGCCGCCGCGGCTTTTGCCAGGGCTATCGTCGTGTGCTGGTTGATATCCAGCGTCACCGCCTCGAACTTGTTGCCCATCGGGTCGTTTGAGATCGCCGCCAACTGGACGACCGCGTCATATCCGCTCAGATCGAGCGAGAGAGTGCGGACGTCACCGTAGAATTGCTCGTCAAGCTGCCTTTCGGGAAGCACCGGAGATCCTGTCAGGCAATGCGCGAAATACGCGTTGTCGAAGCCGTGCAGGATTGCGTCCGGCCGCCGCGCGCGCAGGTATCTTGCCACGGACGGACCAACATAGCCCAGGTTTCCGGTGATCAGGATCTTCAAAGTGCTCTCTCCCTGCGATCGAAATCGCCTCTTCATACACCAACGGGCCGACCAGCGGTAATCATGATGCCATTCCGGTTAATTGTGACGGCCTCCGCGAGCAGCCCGCAACCGGCCCCGCATGGTTCGCTGCATCATCCGGGAATTTCAATTCATCCGCGGCAGGGGCAGATGGGACAGAAGATCGAAATAGAATTCCTTCTGTCCCATCACGAACAGCAGCGTCACTGAATACGAAGCGGCCATCGCCGCGCCGTCGAAAGCAAGCCGGACGAACGCCGAATCAAACCCTCCAACGACATTGTGCAGAAGATACGCGATCCCGACCGCAATCAAGGCTGACCCGATCGGAGGTCCCATCGACCGAAGCAATTCCACCAACGATATGCCCGTACCCTTCAGACACCAGGCGATGTGCGGAAACATCCATAGAGCCAGCGCAGTGGAATAGGCAAGCGCCACCCCTGTCGGGCCATAGGGCAAGCCTATGAAATAGGACGCGATGCAAAGTGGCGCGAGCACCAGCGCGATGATCAGGCTTCGTCTCTGCAGCCCGCTCGACATCATCAGCCAGGCCAGTGGATTGACGATGCCGAAAAAAAGCACGGTCGGGGTCAGCAGGCGAAATATCGGGGTCGCCTCGCCCCACTGCGCCCCCAACACGACGCGAACGATGTCGTCGGCGAATACGGCCATGAACAGCGTTATCGGGGCGGTCATCGCGATGACGAGCGAGTAGCCCTTGAGGAAGTAACTTTTGTAGCGGGCAAGATCGTCCTGCAGCCGCGACAGCGCGGAGAACGCCACGCCGCCGATCGCCATATTCAGCTGCGAGGTCGGAATGTTGATCAACTGACCGGCCCGGGAGTAAAGCCCCAAGACATCCGCTCCCCAAAAGCGGCCGAGCAGGATTTTATCCAGATTATAGGCGGCGTAGACTACGAGGTTGTTCAGCGTGACAGTGCCGCCGAATCTCAGCATCGATCCGATCCCGGCGTTTCGTCGCGGCGACCCCGGGCGCCACGGAACAATCAGCCACATCGAGACGGTATTGACCGCCGGATAGACG
>NZ_JBAURI010000648.1:0-1591 GCF_049581145.1 Bradyrhizobium sp. | reverse complement strand
CCCTCGTCCGATCTGACCGCGAAACCCATCGCAGCGCGGAGAAATGATGGGTTTCGCAAGAGCTCTACCCATCCTACTCCTTCGTTTCATATGATGAGGACCTCGACGGTCTTACCAAGCTGGCGATGAGCCATGATCCCGCCTGATCTACCCGCCGAACTGAAAGCTGCGCTGGAGACAAAACTCCAGGGCCTCTCGCGCAACGACATCGCGACCCGCGCCGCCGTGATCTCGAAGACCTATCGCGATGGCGGCGGCTCCGGCGCGATCACGGGCGAGGCCGATGCGCTGGCCTATGCGCTGGCGCGGATGCCGGCGACCCATGCCGCGGTGGTGGCGAGCCTGAACGCGCTGTGCGAAATCACGCCGCACTTCGCCCCGCAAACCCTGCTCGACGTCGGCGCCGGGCCGGGAACGGCGAGCTGGGCCGCGGCCAATTGCTTTCCGTCATTGCAAGGCTTCGCGCTGCTCGACGCCAACAGGTCCCTGCGCGCGCTGGCGCTCGATCTCGCCAGGGGCAGCGCACGGCTCGGCGGTCTCAGCTATCGGCAAGGCGAAGCCGTCGGCGCATTGGCCGAGAGCCAGGCTGCCGACCTGGTGATTGCCAGCTACATGATCGGCGAACTCGATGATGCGGGTCGAGCCGAACTCGCCGACTTGCTATGGGCCAAGACGCGCGACACGCTCGTGATCGTCGAGCCCGGCACGCCCGCGGGCTATGCACGGATCATCGCGCTGCGGGCGCAATTGATCGCCGCAGGCGGGCATGTCGCCGCGCCCTGCCCGCATGACCTTCCATGTCCGCTGACGGCGCCGGACTGGTGCCATTTCACCCAGCGCCTGCCGCGTTCGCGCGCCCACAAGCAGGTCAAGGGCGCGGAGCTGCCGTTCGAGGACGAGAAGTTCTGCCATGTCGCGCTGACGCGAACGGCGGCCCCGATGCATCCTTCGCGGGTGCTGACGCAACCCGTGGTCGGCAAGGCCGACGTCGCCGCGAAACTCTGCACCCTGGATGGCGTCCTGGTCGCCAAGGTGCCGCATCGCGACAAGACGGCCTATGCGCGGGCGCGGCGCTGGCGCTGGGGGGATGCGGTGCTTAACGAAAGTTAATCAGGTCCGATCCGTCCCTCGGCCATTGAACTATCGGCGGCTTGTGCCCGACCAAGCAGGTACCCACCTCAAAGCGCGGCAGCCGCGCGCCTCGCAACTTCCGTTCAACCGCCCGGCTTCCGTTTGTCTTACCAGGAGTTTTAGCCATGTCCGGCTGGATCGTTCTCGGCGTCATCGTCGTTCTCGTGATCTTCGCGTTCGGCGCCTACAACCGCCTGGTCACGCTCGGCCAGCGCGTCAACCAGGCCTTTGCCGACATCGACGTGCAGCTCAAGCAGCGCCACGATCTGGTCCCCAACCTGGTCGAGACCGTCAAGGGTTATGCCGCGCATGAGCGCGGCACGCTCGACGAGGTGGTCAAGGCGCGCGGCGCGGCGATGTCGGCCCAGGGACCGGCGCAGGTCTCGGCCGCGGAGAATCAATTGAGCGGCGCGCTCGGCCGGCTGATCGCGCTGTCGGAGTCCTATCCGGACCTCAAGGC
>NZ_JBAURI010000647.1:0-10960 GCF_049581145.1 Bradyrhizobium sp. | reverse complement strand
CAGGAAGCGCGCCGCCGCATCGGCGGACGCGAAGCTTTCCGGCATGCCGCCGCCGGAATCGCCGCCGCCGCCGCCGGCCGGCGCGCTGGAAGCAAATTCGTCCATGTGGATGCGCGGGCCAAACGGCCGCTGCATCAGGGCGATATGGCTCACACTGGCGAATTTGGTCTGATCGGTCATGGCCGCATTATCCTCGGGTTCGGTTTAGTAAGTGTTTCACACCCAGCCGAAGCGCTTTCGCCGTTCGGCGGCCTCGGCGATCTGGTTGATTTCGGCCTGCGCGAGCTTGCCGTGGGAGACGGCGCTGGCCAGATGCGCTTGCACCTTGCCGACGATGTTGATGGCGAGAAACAGCTTCTCCCGGCCCGCAACATCGTCGATCGTGGTCGAGCGCCAGGCCCGCATGTAAGCGTCCTCCAGCGCCTTGAACGCCTCGGTCAGCAGCTCATCGCGCAACAGCGTTTCCGCCCGCGCCGCGCGCCCGACAGCGACGTGGAGTTGATCTTCATTGGTCATTTTCAGTGGACAACCTCTCCATCGTCATGGCCGGGCTTGTCCCGGCCATCCACGTCTTTCTCTCCGGGGTCACCGCAAGGTCGTGGATGCCAGGGACGAGCCCGGGCATGACGGTGTGGAGGGCATTCACCCTCATCCGACATCGTCGCCGCCCTGCTGCGCTTCATGGTCCGCCCGCTTGTGCGCCATGCTGATATCGTGGGCGTGCGCGGTCGCGACCACGCCGAGCACGTCGCCGGCCAGTTGCGTGCGGTGCCGCTCATTGTCGTGGCGCGCCGCCCTCGCCTCGCCGATCGCCTGGATATGCGCGTCCAGCACCTTCAGGCGCGCTTCCAGCTCGGCCTTGAGCTGCGCGATCTGGACGTCGGCGGCCGACTTGACGTGCTGGTGCACGGCGTCGAGCTGCGCCTGTTGTTGCTCGAGCTGCGCCTTCTGCTGCATGGCCTGCTGGTCGACCTGCGCCTGCGCCTGGATCGCTTGCACCTTCGGGTCCGGCTTCGGCGGCGGCGGCGCGTTGGCGAGCTGCCCGGTCTGCGGATTGATTTCGCTGGGGTCCTTGAAGAACCTGCCTGCGTTCTTGTGCCCCATGATCCGGGTCAGCTCGACCGCGGTGTTGTACAGTTCCTTGTCGCCGACCAGGTTGGTCTTGCCGGCCCCGACCAGCTCCTTCTGAACGTTGGCAATCGCCATGGTCTGCGCGAATTGCTGCGCCTTGCCGCCGGTGCCGAGCCCGACATTGACGGTCATGTCGTCGCGGGTTTTCCAGCCGCGTGGGTCGACATTCACCCAGGCATTGCGGATCTTGACGGTCTGCGCCTGCTGGCCGTGCTTGCGGATGGTGGCATGCAACAGCGAGAAAATATCCCGCACGCCTTCGGCCATGATGCGCGCAACCAGCTTGAGCCGCATCTGCGAGGCGGAAAACACCTGGTTGACCGCGGTGGCCGACTGGTTCTGCAGCGCGTTGGCGTCGATCCCCTGCGCCTGCTTGTTGAGGCCGGTCCGGCTGGCCAATTCCGCGTCGAGATACTGCATCGCCGGAAACACGGACGCAGTGACATCAGGCACCTCCTGCCAGTTGATGCCGCCTGATGTCTTGACCCGGATCACGCCGCCGGGCCGCGACACCAACAAATCATCCAGCGTGTTCGGCCCGGCGTTCGCTTCGGCGACTTCCACGCGCGGGTTATTGTGCAGATAGAGATTGTCGAGCGCGCCGCGCTTGAGCGCGGTTTTTTCGCGCTGCGTCGGCATCACCAGGTCCGCCATCGAGCGGCCAAAGAACCGATGCGTCATCGGCACCGGCGTGGTCGCCGCGAACGGGATGGCGTCAAACGGTTCGATTGCCGGCTTGCCGTCCCGTTTGAGGATTTCGCCCTGGTCGCCGCCGGTGACGACTTGATACAGCGAAGGCCGCCCCTTCCCGTCATAGTCGAGCCGAACGTAATGCTCCGTGATCTTGACGACGCGGGCGCCGGGATTGAGCTCCGCCTGCGAGAACATGTGTTCCTGAACCGTGTCGCGCTCGATCACCTCGATATCGGTCTGCCCGGTATAGGTAGTGAGCCCCTTGATCTGCTCCTCGTCGTACCCCTCGGCGATCAGCTCCGCCTCGGTCTTGGTGACGATGTCATGGAAGCAATAGTTGCAGGTCTTGATATCGCGCGCGGCGCGCTCGATGCCGAACTCTTCCGGCGGAACGCCCATCACGCGGGCTTGCGCGAGCTTGCGCGTGCTGATGATGGTCACGTCATGAAACTGCGGCGGCGGGGGCGGCATCATCGGTGCCGGAAGCCCGGGCGCCGGGCCTGCGGCGGGCGCTGGCGCATTCGGAGCGGCGATGGCCGGTATCTGTGGGGCGCCAGCCATCAGCTCGTCTCCTCATCGGCCGGCTCACGGTCGGATGTCGGCTCGATCGGCTCCTTGATCGGATTGCCCTTCCCGTCATGGACGGTATGGGCAACGATTTCCAATTCTCCGTCCGACTCCTCGACGGCCTGCGCGATCATCGCGAACTGATCCTCGGTCAGGTCGTAATAGGTTTCGCGCTGTTCTTCCTCGCGCTCTTCCCACCACACCTTGACTAGGCCGTTCTTCGACAACAGCGCATCCTTGATGAAGGCATACAGCACCATGAAACCGGGGTTCTGCTGCATGAACACATGGTTCACGTAGTCGGTTTCCTGGCTCGCCGCGTCTTCGTCATCCGGGCCGACAGCCTCAAAGCGGACCACTTCGTCAGAGCCCGCAAAGATATCCATCAACTCCGGCAGCATGCCCTCAATCGTATCGGCGACATCCGTTGACACCGCCCGCGACCGCCCAGGCTCAACCGGCATGTCCTGCCGCATCTCGCCCAGGTAATAATCCATCGCCCGCGCCCGCTCTTCGGAGAGCTGGATGGCCGACATAGCGGCAAGCGAATCGGTGCGGGCCGAGTTGACCAGCGCCTCAACGTCTTGGGTGGACATTTTCGCCATTAGAGCTTCGTGGCGCTGAATTGGTTGCGAAAGTGTTTTCCGTAGTGGGTACCGATGCTGTCTGCCCCCAACAATTTCGCGTGCTGGTCGGGACTGACGCCGCTGTGCAGATAGGAATCACCGCCAGTGAAGCGAATAACCATGGCGCGGCGATCGGGATCGTACCCGACCGCCTCGATTGCCGACGACTTGACGGGCGTCATGTCACCTTTGAACTGGGCGGCCATTGCTAAGCCGCCATCGCGTGAACAGTGACCGGTGGCTTGAGCTTCACCGTCTGCTGACCAGCGCAGATGCGCAGCCCCGTAAGCTTCGAAATCAGCGTCCACGCCCGATCGACATCGGCCGGCATCTGCCAGAGCGCCAGCATGATTTCGGCCTGCGTATTATCGATTTCGCGCTCAATGTTGCGCCGCGTCCAAAAATCTAACGCCATCCCCTGTCCCCATAGTTGAGTGTGCGGTTGAAATTCGCGGCCGCAGCTGGCTCTTCGTAGCAGCACGCCATCAGGCCGAAGGCGTCCGCGCCGTGGCTCGACCAGTCGTGTTCCGGGCCCAGGCCGATGTTGCGCGCGTCGTCGCGCTTCTCATGATAGAAGCCGAGCGCGTCGCGGCCCGCTTCCGTGGTTGCCTCGCTGAACCAGTATTTTGGCGCGAGCCGGCGCACGTTCTCGATCCGGATCGAGGCCGCGCCTTTGCCTTGGTTCGGAACCGTCGTCACCTTGAAGCCGGCATCTTCCAGGTGGTTCGCGTATGTCTTGCCGGTGATCTTCTCAGTTTGCGCGCCATCGTGAGGGAGATACAGCAGCGCGTCCTGATAGCCATGCTCGCGCAGCCACTTCACATGGAACGCCAGCACCTGCCCGACCGATTCGTAATAGTCGAGAACGCGGATTTCCTGCCCAACCCATTGCACGACCCATGCCGCGAAGGCGTCGGCTTTGGCGCCAGCGCCGCCGATGTCGATAAAGACGCGGATGGGCAGCAGCGGATCGGCCGAGACGCCGCAGATGCGGCCCTTGAGCTTCGCTTCGGCGAGCAACCGGGCGAAATAGGCGCCCTCGAAGGCGCGGGCGTAGTCGCCTTCCCACGTATGCGGGTAGCGCTCCGGATACAGCGCCAGCTCGAGCTTGCGCTCATCCTCCAATTCTTGCGTGAAGAACGGATTGTCCCGCCAATTGGCCTGCACAATGATCGAGTTTTCCGGCTTCTTGGCGCGCAGGAAATCATCGATCGCGTCTTTGCGGCGTCGCGGATTCCAGCTCGCCCAAATCTGCGAGCCAGGCGCGCGGATCGTCGGCCGCAGCAATGACAGCGAGCGGTCGGATAGCGTCTGCGCTTCGTCAATCCAGGCGCGCTTGAACCCTTCAAGCGACTTGATCGATTCGGCCGTGTGATCGGCCATCCCCTGGAAGATGATCACGCCGTCGCCTGGCGTTTCGATCCGGTCGCGCCAGACCTTGAAGCGGTGCCCAAGGCCCAATTCCGCGATCTTCTTTTCGACCAGGCGCTTGGAGGAATCGGCGAGCGTCTTTTGCACTTCGCGGATACAGACCGCGAGCATCCCCGCGCCGCCGCTATCGCCCGGCTCGAGTTCGCTTTCCTCAACCAGCATTTCGCCGAAGAAATGCGACTTGCCCGAGCCGCGGCCGCCATGCGCGCCCTTGTAGCGCGCTGGCTTGAGCAGCGGCGTAAAGACTTCCGCGGTTGGAATGCGAAGCGTGAGGCCCATTTAGTGCGGCCTGCCGCGGCGTTCATGTTCCCAGTAAAGGAAACGATGCCATCCCCACCAAAAAGGATTCGAAAAGCTGTGGCGAACGACTAGCATCGAGCCGCCTCCGCGATGCCATCGAGCGCGATCACCAGATCATCACCACCAGGCGCAGCGCCACTGCCGGCACAGGTCGGGCATTCATCGGTTGTCGCCTCGCCAGGCTTCGGCGCGCGCATTGCGCCGCAGGCGTCAATGACTACGTCGCCATGACCTCGGCACGTCGAGCAGCGAGCCATTACGCCTCCATGAAGGCGCGGCGCTGGGCGCTGATTGATGGCGCAGACGCTGGCGCATTGATCAGAGCGCGAAGTTTGGCCTTGTCCGGGATAGACCAGCCATCCGCCCACCTGGTCTTGATCTGGATCCCCGCAGGCTTGAGCCGCGCCCGCAGCTTGCAAATCAGCACATCCAGGCCCTTGGGGTCCGGCATGTCGCATTCCGGCCGGTCGCCATAGAGCACGGTGTACAGCCCGTCGCGAGAGACGAACTCGCGGACCAGCAGCATCCCGAGGATAGTTGCCAGCGTCACGTCAAGGCGGAGAGCCTCACGGATGCGTCCGGTTGTGCTGTTGTCGACGCCCAACAGCGTCTCAAGTTCCTCAATCCGGCCCCGCAACCGGTCAACCAAATCACTCATTCCCCACCCCTCCCCGATCTGCCTTAGCCGTCATTCATCGGCGCGCGGCCGACCAACTCGATCGCCAGCAGCCTCAGGCTTCGGCTGCACGATCACGCGCTCGATGCGGGAGATAACCCGGATCGGATTGTCTTCGTCGTCGCCGCCTGTGAGCGGCTGCGGTGCTTTGCCCCATCCGCGATCAATCAGCGAGTTTGCGGCCGCTACCCGAGCAGCCGGAGGCGCGTCGACGTCGCGCATGATCCCCGCCAGCGTGTTGATCGCAGACCGGGTATGCCGCCGCGCCAAAGATCGAATATCTGCTGGAGCTTTAGCCATTTAAAAAAATAGACCCTCCGGCCTATTTCCCCTTTTTCTTGAGCTTCTCGACTGCTTCGGTCAGCTTGGCCATCAGACGCCCAGATCGTTGGTGAACTGCCCCATGACCGACAGGAAGTCATCGGTCTGCCCTTCGATCTTCTGGGCAACGCTTCCGACAGCCGATGACACGGCCGCTCGCTGCCGCGCCAGCGTCGCGCGCAACAGCTCGACCTGCGCGGCCTGGATCTCGCCCATCATGCGGGTGTGTTCCTGCATCATCTGCTGGACGCTGACGGCGGCGGAGACCGGATGCGTGGGAGCCGATGCCGTCGGCACGGGTGCCGGCGCAGCTGGCGCGGTCGCCTGTGCGTTTGCGGCCGGAGCGGGAGCAATCGACGGTGCGGCGGGGATGGGCGTACCAGCGGGCATCTGAGCGACCGCAGGCGATGCCATCGCGGCGCGGATGGCCTGCTCTACCTGCGTATCGGAGGCGCCAGCGTCCACCGAGATCACCCGACCATTGAGGTTGTAGTTCTGACGGCCCGCCAGCATCGTCATGGTCAGGCCTTCGATGCCGGGCACGTCGCGCAGCTGCGTCTTGAGATCGGCAATTCCCATTTATTAATTCCCCGCTTTGGTGCGAGTATTAGGGAGCGGCGATTTGGGTTAATTGAACAACTGCGCGGATGAGATTTCGGTGCATAAGTGCTGAAAATTATCTGCTATCAAACCAGTTAGGAAACAATCTGCGCTCGGACTCGCTTGTGCGCTCATAGATATAATCGAAGACCGCCTTGAGCGCCGCTGCCGCCAGTGGGTTGCGCTGCGTCTCGATCGACCGGGCCAGACAATTCAGGATAGGATGAGCCGAGTTCGGCGCGCCCTCGATCATCGATCGGCACACCGTGACCGGCAGCGTAAGGCCGAATGTTACGGTGTCCAGATCTGGATTATAGCTCGATCCATCGGGGAAGTGCTGGCGCGTTGACATAGCCGTCAGAGCGAACGCATGCGGCGCAATTTGCAGACCGCCAAAATGCGCTGCGCCAATTCCTCCGCTGCATCCATCGGGACCATGATGCGGATGTATTCCTCGCCTCCGGCGAGCGAAGGAAGCTCCTGGCAAAGCACCAAATGGCCGCCAGCGCCTTCAAAAACGTCGACAGGCATTGTCTCAAACGACTTTTCGCTCACGATTTCCTCGCCAGAATTGCCTCAAGCTCAGGACTCGCCCGTAGCGGTTCCATTGGCTGACCCTTCGCTCTCTCAACACGATCAGTAGAAGTTATATTTCTATTCTTAGTCTTAGTGCTTGAGCCCGGCTGTAGCATTGCTATTTCTTCGGCTGCAGCATTACTGCGTCCCACTCGCCTCGATTGCTCAAGCATTGCTGTAGCATTGCTATGTCCGGCTGCATCTTCCAGGAGCATCCGGTTCATCGCCGCACGCAAGCCGCCTTTCTGTCCAGCGGCAGCCCGGCGGTTGGCTGCCGCGGCCATCTTGGATAGCTCTTCATCGATCCGCTTGTGTCGCCAACCATCGAAAAAAAACGATTGGATAACGTCCTTGCAATCGAGCCAGAGGCGCAACGGCAGCTTCGTGATCGCCGCGAGCTGCTTGTCATCGGTCGGAAGCTCGCCCATCCGCCAATAGTGCATCATGAGCAAGAGGTACGCGCCATGCTGCGCGGTCGACAAATGACCTGTGTCGCCGAGATAGTCACCCACATAGAGCGGGAAATAGGCTCGCTTGCTCAATCACGCCTCCATGCCGAGCGCGGCGAGATAGGTTTCCAACAGTGCGGCCTCCTCTGCGCGCGCGTCCGGGTCTTTCTTCCGGAGCGCGATGATCTTGCGCAAAATCTTCACGTCGTAGCCGTTCCCCTTGGCCTCGGCATAAATGTCTTTCTGGTCTCCGCGGAGCCCGTCAATCTCCTCGGCGAGATGCTCGATGCGCTCGACGATGGAGCGGAGCTGTTGGTTTGAGTTGTCCCCGATAGTGGTCACGATGCCTCCTGAAAACGATCCGTTTGATTTCCCCAACAGTCCCAGCCAGGTCGCGACGTGCGAGCGAACAGCTCGCAATATGGCCCAGCTACAAGCTGCTCGACCGCACGCGCACACTCGTCCGGTTTCCGCGAGTGCTCGCGGCGCGGCGATATGACGAGCTTGCGGACTGCAGCGGATAGGCGCTTCGGTCGCCCCATCGTGAACAGCAGGCATTGCTCAGGGTTGGCGCGCGTCCAATAACCGGTGCTAATCGGGAATCGCTTATGGTTGGCGTCGTCATGCAGCTTATGACGATCGCTGGTGACGCGACGTTCTTTGGCCCAGTAGAACGCGACAGTTTTGAAGGCAAAGCCCCATGCGCGCCCGACCTCGATCGCCTCTGGTAACAGCGGGTCGATAGCCCACATGAATAGGACGCAGTCTGGCGCAGCTAATTGGCCGACAGGCAGCGCGCGGATTTCGTCGAGCGACATCGTCTGATAGTGCCGCTCCGGGTTGTTCTGGCGCTGACCGTTGCGATAATAGCCCTTGTCTGTGGTGGCGCGGAGTCCATCCGGCGAGCGCCCCATGCCCTTCGCGCTGTACATTTTCATGCGCCAAGGCGGGTCGGCGAGGATCGCGCCGTATTTCAGTGGCGTCAGCGAATCGAATTGCCAGCTCAACTTGCCACCATCCCAACAACAGCCGCATCTCGATCCCGGATATTCGCCAGCCGATTTGCCACGAAGCTTTCGTGCTGTCCGAGCAAGGTCGCGATATACAGCGTGTCACGACCAGCGAACCAAAGCGCAGCGATCATGCCCTCGTCGGTGACCTCATAGCGAGCGATCGGTGTAGGCACCGTCGCCGTATCAGTGATGCTCATTGTAACCCCCTCGTTAGTCCGCATAGGCGCGGATTGGTGCCGGAGCACGCTCCCGCGTTGCAAAGAAGCTCTTGGCCTCCGGATGGCTTTCGATGAACCAGCGCGCGAGCGGCGCGGACCAATGGTCGTTCACCTTGAACGCGCGATTGCCGCGCTCGATCTGTTCGTGCCACCGAATCCGATGCAAAATCGCGTCGGCGGAATATCGCGCAAAGCCTTTCTGCAGCAGATCAGACGCGATCGCTTCGAAGTGCTGACAGACGTCGGGCGGCACGCCATCTGGATAATCTGCGCCGCTCATCGCTTAGCGGTCTTTCGATTTTGCGAAGGCGTCACCCAAGCGAGGTTGTCGCGCTGGTTATTCAGGCTATCCCCGTCGCCGTGATCGCCAATCGTATGGAAGAGCGAGGGCCTGATCTTGCCGGTGCGCGCCAGAATTTCCTTATGGAGGAAAAGCGTCACGCGCACGCCGTTGATTGTCGTGTTGCGCTGCGCGTAGCGCTTCTTTTTGCGTTTGTCCCAACGCCACTTCCAGCGCCACTGCGTCGCCCATGCGTAGTCCTCAGCCGAAACGAGGCAGAAAATCTCGCCATGATTGTCGAGATAGACGCGGCGCGGTGCGGCATGGTCGATCGAGCGGACGGCGCCGCTGGTCTGAGATAACGCGCCATCCATTACGAGGCAGTCCCCGTGATCGCCTCGATCAGGAGCGCAACATCGTGCGCGAGGTTAGCATCTTGGAGGAGTTCGCCCGCAACCTTCCGGATGGCGTGGATCGCGGTGGTGTGGTCGCGACGGAAGAGGCGTCCGATATGGTGCCATGATCTGTGGGTAAGCTCACGCGCCAGGTACATTGCGAGCCGGCGGGGATAAGCGAGCTTTGCGGTGCGGCTGGGTGATAGCAGATCCCCGACGCTGACCCCGTAGTGGCGGCACACGGCCATCTGAATGTCGGCGATCTTGATGCGAGCGGTGGTTTCGAGCCCGTCGTATTTCGGCAGCACAAAGAACGTGTCAGGAAGGCCGCAGATCGGCGGATCGGTTTCCGCCGGCATCGCTTCCGGCCCGATAGCTGCATCAGCCTGGGCGCGTGGCTTGCTGACGCAGGTCGGCTTCTTCGCCGCTTCGAGCGCGGCGCCCTTCTTGGCGATTGCCTGATGAAACGCCCGATGGCGTTCGATTGCTTTGAGTTCAGTCGACGTCGGTTGCCTGACGTGGATGTTCATGGCACTCCCCTACAATCTGGGCATTTGATAGTCGGCGAGTGCGAGTCGCCGCCGATACGCTGATCAATCTCACCCGTGTCGCGGCATGTGTCGCAAGAGAAGCCGGCACCCGGCGGCAGCACCGGAGCTGCCGGAGTTAGAGCCGGCGCGTTGACGCCCTCAGCAGTCTCTCTCACGAGGCGCCAGATACGATTCTTGTGGTGGATGCTGATGCCGTCCAGCGGGAGCGCGGGGCCGCTGTATGGCGTGTACTTCGGCCGCAGATCGATCGGCCGCAGCGGCGGGATGTGACCGATCGGAGAGGCGTCGCGATCGATCATCGCGCGGTCCTCAAGACTTCCTTAGCCGCCGCCATCTGAGTTTCAGCCGCGCAAAGAGCGTCATCAGAATGGTGCATGCCAACTTGTTTGCAGACGGCAATTTCGTGTTCCAGTCGTGCGATTTCTGCTTGCAGGATGGAAACGAACTCGGCCTTGATCCGCGCCATCAACCAATTCGGAATGATCTTGGCGCGCAAGCGGCGGATGTTTTCGAGCGTTCCCGGCGAGGTGCGCAAGCGGCGCGCAACACTGACGCGCGCCTCTGAGATGCGAACGCCTAGCCGCTTCGCTTCTGCGTCCTCGATAGCGCTCGCGAAGTGATGCGCGGCGTGGATATCGGACAGGGCGTTCATTTGGTTAAAGTCTCCATCGGCGATGGACATTTCGTCGGTTCCCTCATGCTTAATTGCTCAAGCGATGAATGAACCCGACAACGACAACGAACTTTTCAGCTTCATCACGATCGCGGCTGCAACCGCCAACGTGATCCGTTATTTAGAGAATTGCCCATGCCAGAACGCCGACCGAAAACAGGACGGCGCAACAGAACAGGATGACAAGAAAGAGCCAGACGAAGCACGCGACTACGTCGAGCAGCGCGTGCGCGAACTGGAGGAATTTGAAAATCGGGCGCGCGGTGTTACCCCGCATCGGCGCTCGAGGCCGAGCCGCCGCTGATGACCCAACATCAGCGGCGGCAAGGCGCCTGGTGATGTTCTCGCTCGCACCAAGAGCGCCGGTTCCTCCGCGAGACAAAGGCGCTGCAGGGACCGGAAACCCGCCCACCTTCTCGGACGCGCCATCGCGCGAATTTCTAAAATTGCTGCTCAAGAG
>NZ_JBAURI010000646.1:0-2550 GCF_049581145.1 Bradyrhizobium sp. | reverse complement strand
CGCCGCGCTTGATGCGAAAACTGATGTCGTCGACCGCGACGAAGGCGCCGAACCGCTTGACCAGATTCTCGGCGACGATCTGGTCGGCCCGTTCGGTAGCGCCGGTCACGACCGCGCTCCATCGTCGAGCAGCGCCACGAACAGGTCCTCGATGCTCGGCTCCACCACCTCGGCCTCGGTGTAAGGCACCGCGGCCGCGGCCAGCGCTTCGCGCAGTTCGGGGATGCGCCGGTCCGCATCGTCGACCATGGCATGCACGCCGTCGCCGACCAGCAGCACGTGGCTGACGCCGTCGCAGCCGCTGATCGCATCGCGCGCCGCGCGGCCGCTGGGCGACATGATCGACACCAGCGCTCCGGGCATGCGTCGTTTCAGCGCTTGCGGCGTATCGCAATAGCGCGCGCGGCCGTCCTGCAGCAGCACCAAGCGATTGCAGCGCTCGGCCTCGTCGAGATAGGCCGTCGAAATCACGATGGTGACGCCCTCCTCGCGCAGCCCGTAGAGAATGCGCCAGAAGTCGCGCCGCGACAGCGGGTCGACGCCGGTGGTCGGCTCGTCGAGCAGCAGCACCTTCGGGGTATGCACCAGCGCGCAGGTCAGGCCGAGCTTCTGCTTCATGCCGCCGGAGAGTTGACCGGCGCGGAATTTGCGGAACTGCTCCATTCCCGAGGCCGCCAGCAGGCGCTGCGAGCGCTCCGCGCGGGCGCTTGCCGGGATTTCGAACAGATCGGCGTAGAAGCGGATATTCTCGTCGACGGTGAGATCTTCATAGAGACCAAACCGTTGCGGCATGTAGCTGAGATGCAGCTTGACCGCTTCGGGGTCGCACAGCACGTCGACGCCATCGACCGAAATGCCGCCGGCGTCGGGCCGCATCACACCGGCCAGCATCCGCATCGTGGTGGTCTTGCCGCAGCCATCCGGCCCGACCAGACCGAAGATCTCGCCGCGCGTCACCTCAAAGCTCATCGCGTTGACCGCCGTCGCGTCGCCAAAGCGCTTGGTCAGTTCATTGACCGATATGACGGCTGGCGCGGCGGTTGGCACGATGGCTTGACTTGGATTCATCACTGGGTCGCCGGCGGAAGCGCTTCGAGGATGGCGTCCGCCGGCATGCCGGCGACCAGTTCATGAGAGGGATTGTCGATGTCGATCTTGATCCGATAGACCAGCGTGACGCGCTCGGCATGGGTCTCGACGCTCTTCGGCGTGAACTCGGCATTGGCCGAAATGAACGACACGCGGCCGTTGTAGACCTTGCCGGGATAGGTGTCGGTCGTCACCTTGGCCTGCTGATCGAGCCGGATCTTGCCGATATCGGATTCGTTGATGTAGGCCCGCAGCCAGATGTGGTCGAGATCGGCCAGCGTGATGACCGGCGTTCCCGGCACCATGATCTCGCCGAGCTCGGCCTGCCGCACCGTGATGACGCCGTCGAACGGCGCCCGCAGGGTCGTGTGGTCGAGCACGATCTGCGCCAGTTTGAGACTCTGTGTCGCGTTCTCGATATTGGCGTGGGCAAGCTCGACCTGCCGCTGCGCGGCCCGCTGCAGCGCCTGATCGCGCTCATAGCCGGCGTTGGATTGGCGCAGCGCCATGTAGGTCTGATCGCGGAGCTCCACGGTCCCGGCGCCCTTTTTCATCAGCGTGTCGGCGCGATCGTATTCGGCCTTTCTGAATTCGAGGTCGGCGGCGTCGCCTTCGACGGTTCGCCCGACGGCATCCAGATTCTGCTCCGCCGCGGCAAGCTGGCGCTGCTGGACTTCGAGGGTGGATGCGGCGACCCGGGCCTGCTGGGCGTAGTCGTCGTTGTCCAGCCGGGCCAGGAGCGTCCCCGCCTTGACCCATTGGCCCTCGTTGAACGGAAGCTCGACGATCTCCGACTGCACGGTCTTGAAGCCGAGCACGCTCTGATGCGCCTCGATGTTGCCGGAAACCATGATGGTCGGCATTGCTTGCCGCACGCCAAATCGTTGTGCGATGGCGCCCCAGTTGGCGTAGGCGTAACCCGCGCCGCCCAGAATGGCGACGAGCGCGATTCCGAGCGTCCGTCCAAGCCGCTTTGGCATAGCGTTATCCCTGCACTCTCGACCTGCAACCCTCATCGGTTAGCAGCCGGAGCGCAGTGATCGGTTGACGCAAATCAACGGCGCGGAACGCCGTGATCAAGCACCAGGGGCTGCAAGTCGGCGCGCAGGTGATCCGGTCCGAGCTGTGGTCCCGGCCGCCGCCGCGCTTCTCACCCCTCGCAGAAGCGACCAGGCTCGATCCGATCGAGCCAGTTGGCGGGGTACGAAAAGTGGCGACGCCGCCACACGGTGGACGGCGCCTGGACCAGCCTGGTCGCAAGCAAAAAGCTGGAGCGCGGGTTGCGCCCCAGCTTCTTGAAACCGCTTTGGTTCTGCTGCTGAATCAGTAGCAGGCGCGCGGATCGGCCTGCACGTATTGCCCGGACGGATAGCGATAGTAGCAGTTGCCTTGCGCGAGGTAATAACCCGGTCGCGCGGCCGCCGTGGCGCCGGCGATCGCGCCGGTCGCGCCACCGACCAC
>NZ_JBAURI010000645.1:0-6014 GCF_049581145.1 Bradyrhizobium sp. | reverse complement strand
CGTACCAGCCATTCCAATCGTAGGCCGCCGACGCGTAAGGCACGGGCGCCTTGACGGGGAGGCTCGCGGGCAGATCAGCCGCGGTCGCGAGGGAGCACGTCGCAAGCGCCAGGCCGGCGCCTCCCGCGAACTTGCCAACACCCCTCATTCCACGCCCCGTTAGCCAATTCCAAATCGAACCAAGGTGACAACTGTCCGACAAGCGTTATTGAAAGTCGTTCGCGAGCGGAAGGAGAGAGGCGGCAAGTGCTGCCAATTGGCACGGTCTAGTGACGTGCGTGCAACACATCGGAATTGTTCGAACAAGAAGCGTCCGCGACGTTGCGTTCGTGCAACGCGTTTCGGTGGGCCATCTGGGTAAGACGGCTAGAAGACAGTTTTGTGAAAGGGGACGTCAGCCGCTCGCTGAACGGGTGCATTGAACCTCGACCGTGATGTGGGACAGGTCGGTGAATCTGGCGAGCCTCTGCCGATAATGTGCAGGCTCGCGCTCCAATGATGTCGCCACACAGACGATGGCGCCGAGATGCCCTGGCCCGAGCCGCCACAGATGCAGGTCGGTGACCGCATCACCCTCGCTTTCGATGGTCTTGCGGATCTTCTCGGCGATGCGGCCATCCGGCATGCGGTCGAGCAGGATGGCGCCGGTATCGCGTGCCAGCCCGGCGGACCAGTTCGCGATGACGAGCGCGCCGATCAGGCCGGCCAGGGGATCCATCCAGAGCCAGCCGAAGGTGCGTGCCAGCAATAGTCCGACGATCACCAGAACCGAGACCGCGGCGTCGGCCATCACATGAACGACCGCGGCGCGCATGTTGTTGTCGCGGTGATGGGATGCATCGTGATGATGCTCGTGTTCATCGAATTGCAGCTCGCGCAACTGCTGCTCGCCGGCGCGCCGCAGACAAATCCTCGCGAGGAACGCGTGCGGCTCCGGAATCTCGTCGCGCGATTCCAGGAAGCCACCTCGGTTCTCGAATGTGAATGTTTGCCGGCGGCCGTCCGGCCTGACGGTTTCGATCGAGATGTCGGTTGCGTTCGGTAACGGGCCGCTCGCGGCTGCGATGCGAAAGCGCGGCGGCACGTGATCTTCGAATATTGCGAGCTGGACCGTGGTGCCGTCGAGCTCGACGCGGCGGGGCTCGTCGTCATGATCATGGGCATCGGCATGGCCGTGACCATGCTCGTGACTATGGCCATGGCCGTGACCATGATGATGGCCGCCCGACAATAGCCATGCGCTGGCGATGTTCACGACCAGGCCCAGCATGGCGATTGGGATCGCCTCGTTGAAGCTGATTGCGACCGGATTGAGCAGGCGCTCGACCGCCTCGTAGCCGATCAGAAGCGCGATCATGGCCAGCACGATGGCGCTGGTATAGCCCGCGAGATCGCCGAACTTGCCGGTGCCGAAGGTAAAGCTCCGGTCATAGGCGTAGCGGCGGGCAAAGGTATAAGCCAAGGCGGCGAGCAGCAGCGCGCCGGCATGCGTCGACATGTGCAGACCGTCGGCAATCAGCGCCAGCGAGCCGAACAGCGCGCCGCCTGCGATTTCGGCGATCATCATGACGCTGCAAAGGATGATCACCCCCCAGGTCCTGCGCTCGGCACGGTCGTGGTCCGCGCCCAGAAAGACGTGGTCATGGGCCTGAAGCAACTCGTCGGCTTCGATCATGGTATTGTCTCTGCCGTGCTCACTTGAGATAGGTGTGGACGACGTCGATCAGCTGCTCGGCGGCGTCGGCGTTCAAGGCGTCTGGATTTTTCTGGGGATCGACCAGATGGGTGCGGACATGGTCCTCGACCACCTCGGCCATCAATCCGGATACGCTGCCACGGATCCCCGCGATCATGTGCATGACGCGGGCGCAATCGGCTTCGGTGGCGAGCGCGCGCTCCAGCGATTCGACCTGGCCGCGGATGCGCCCGACCCGGGCCAGCAGCTTCTTCTTTTCCTTGATGGTATGGCTCATCGCCGGACTTATAGGGTACCCCCCTATGCTATGTCAAGGCTGGGCAGCGCGACCTTGCTTGGCGATTCCGAGCAAGCGATTTCGCGGAGGACGATTCGGCGTCGCCGCGAAAGCGAGTGATCGGCAACGTCCATCATTCAAGGAGGCCGATTCGTTCGCCGTGAGCGCGTGCACGGGAGGGGACGCTGTTTTCAATATCTTGAAAAAGGTGACCCGCCCGGGGGGGACGACCGGGCGGGTCGGGGGTCGGCACGGGGTGGATGAGGCGCCCGTGCCGGACGCGGCAATCCACACTTTCAAACCGAAAGGCGCCGATCAGTAGCAGCTGCGGACCGTGCCGACATAACGGCCGTAGCCATCGAACTGGCGAACCCAGCCGCAGTGGTAATAGCCGTCAGGATAGGCATTGCTTGCCGCGATCGCGGTGCCGACGACGGCGGCGCCGACGAGTCCCGCGCCGATGCCCCAGCCGGGATGGAAGCCGTGGGCATCAGCAGGCGCCACGGTGGATGCGATGGAGCCGGTGACGGCCAGCGCGGCAACGGCGAGAGCGGCAATTTTGGTGTTGATCGACATGGTGATCTCCGTTCGGGTGAAGGCGGCGTATCGTGGTCCGCATACCCGATTGGACGGAGACGCCTCGATTCCGGTTCGCCGGAATCGGCGTGAAATTTCGGTAATCCGGATTTCCAGCGCTCATGAGATCGCTGACGGAGGTAGTTCGCTATCCTTGCGGATCATTCGACAGCGCCGTCACATCGAATTCATCGACATCCTCGAGCAATTCGATGAACCCGCGCGCGCCGTGATCCAGCAGTTGCCGGCCCTTGTCGGCGGAGGCTTGCGTCACATCGCCGACCGCGCCGCTTGGGTGCAGATCCTGCGTCTGCCAGGCGAATGGCGCAGGACGCTGCGATGACAGCCGGCGATAGCGCTCCTCCATCTCGAGGCCGGCCGAACGAAAATCCGCGATTCGATCGGTGCGCACATGTTCGGCGAAACGCGCCAGCATGATCGAGGTCTCGACCGCGCCGCCGTGAATGCCGTGGCGCAATTCGGCGTCGGTAAACAGCCCCGCCGGCGCGCCGAAGCGCCACCATGACGTGGTGACGACCAACAGCTTCTGATGCGCGCGCAGCTCCTGCGCGACCAGGGCCATCGCCGCGCTGTTGCCGCCATGGCTCGTGACGATCACCAGCTTTTTCACGCCGGCTCGCGCCACGCTTTCACCCAGCGCCGTCCAGCTGCGCAGCGCGGTCGCGGCCGGCAGCGTCAGCGTACCCGGAAAATCGATATGCTCGGTGGAGACGCCGACCGGCTGCAGCGGCAGAAAGCTGACCGGCAGCTCCGGGGCGAGCAGTTCGCGCACCCGCGCCAGATAGGCCTGCGCGATCATCACATCGGTCCCCAGCGGCAGATGCGGGCCGTGCTGCTCGGTCGCGGCCAGCGGCAGCACGGCAATCCAGCGCGCAGGTCCGCCGGCGCCGATGTCGGGCCAGTGGATGTCGCTCCAGTCGCGGGGTGGGACGGTCGAACTCATCGCGCGGGAGTTTCTTTCATCCGATATGCAAGGTAGGAAGGAGGTGACATCCTATCATGGGCCAGAACAATCGACGGAGTCCAATCATGAAGGCGGCTCTTTTGCTGCGGGCGTTAATGGCAGGTGCGCCGGCCGCCCTCCTTGCGGTCCTCTTGACGGTCCTCCTGACAGCTGCGCCGGCCACAGCCCAGGATAAACCGGAACAAACCAAACCGGACAAGGTTTCGTTTGGAACCAACTGGGTCGCCGAGGCCGAGCATGGCGGATTTTTTCAGGCGGTGGCCGACGGCACGTACGCCAGATACGGGCTCGACGTCACCATCGTGCCGGGCGGTCCGAACAACAACAACCGGATGCTGTTGATTTCCGGCAAAATCGACTTCTTCATGGCCGCGAACACCCTGATGTCGTTCGATGCGGTGGCCAATAACGTGCCGCTGGTCGCGGTCGCCGCGATATTCCAGAAGGATCCGCAGGTCTTCCTGACCCATCCGGAAAGCAGGGTCAGCAAGCTCGAGGATCTGAAGCCGCTGACGCTGTTCGTGTCGAAGGAAGGCATCACCGGCTATTTCCAGTGGATGAAGTCGGAATACGGTTTCAGCGAGAAGAACGTCAGGCCCTACACCTTCAATCCGCAGCCCTTCATCGCCACCCCGCAAAGCGCGATGCAGGGCTACGTCACCTCCGAGCCCTTCGCGGTGGAGAAGGCGGCCGGCTTCAAGCCCGGCGTGCTGCTGCTCGCCGATTACGGCTTCAACGGCTACTCGACCCTGATCGAGACGCGCCAGGACGTGATCGAAAAGAAGCCGGGCCTGGTGCAGCGCTTCGTCGATGCCTCCATCATCGGCTGGTACAATTATCTCTATGGCGACAATTCACCCGGCAATGCGCTGATCAAGAAGCTCAATCCGGACATGACCGACGAGCTTCTGGCCTATTCCGTCAGCAAGATGAAGGAGAACGGCATCGTCGATTCCGGCGATACCCTGAAGAACGGCATCGGCGCCATGACCGACGAGCGGATGACGAGCTTCTTCGCCAAGATGGTGCGGGCCGGCCTGGTCAAGGCTGACACCGATTATCGCAAGTCGTACACGCTGCGCTTCGTCAACAAGGCCGTCGGCCTCGAGTTGCGGCCGAAGCAATAGATGGCCGAAGAGCGGGTGTCCGAAGCCGGCGCCGACGCCGCGGGCCTCGCGGTCCGGCTGCGCGGCGTCACGAAGACCTATGACAACGGCGTCATGGCGCTGGGTCCGCTCGATCTCGACATCAGGCGCGGCGAATTCGTCTCGCTGCTCGGGCCGTCCGGGTGCGGCAAGTCGACAGCGTTGCGCCTGATCGCGGGCCTCGCCGCGCCGACCTCCGGCGAGATCAGGGTCTCGCCAGTGACGCAGCGGACGCGGCCGGGCCGGGACCAGGGACAGGCGATCGGTTTCGTGTTCCAGGAACCGACCCTGATGCCATGGACCTCGGTGCGTGGGAACGTGCGGCTGCCGCTGAAACTCGCGCATGCGCCTGCGGCCGAGGCCGAGGCGCGCATCGCCGACGCGCTTGCAAGCGTGGGCCTTGCCGATTTTGCGGAAAGCTATCCGCGCGAATTGTCGGGCGGCATGAAGATGCGGGTCTCGCTGGCGCGCGCGCTGGTCACCGATCCGGATATCCTGCTGATGGACGAGCCGTTTGCGGCGCTGGATGAGATCACCCGCTTCCGCCTCAACAACGACCTGCTCGCGCTATGGCGCGGCTTGCGCAAGACCATCATCTTCGTCACCCATTCGGTGTTCGAATCCGTCTATCTCTCCCAGCGCGTGGTCGTGATGACGGCAAGGCCCGGCCGTATCGGCGCTGACATTCGTGTCGAGACGGATGAACCCCGCGGCGAAGAATTCCGCACCTCGG
Organism: Bradyrhizobium sp.; assembly: GCF_049581145.1. Lineage (GTDB taxonomy): Bacteria > Pseudomonadota > Alphaproteobacteria > Rhizobiales > Xanthobacteraceae > Bradyrhizobium. The sequence goes on along the minus strand of NZ_JBAURI010000645.1, from coordinate 602 downwards.
CGCGCTACGTCGAATATTGCCGCGAGGTCTCGGCAGCACTTGCGCCATCCTATTCAGGACGATCCGCGCTATGAGTGGAGACAAGGCCCAACCGGGGGCGAAACGGCGGGGTCCGCAGGCCCTGCGGATCCTGCTGCCGGTCGTGGTGGCGGCGGCGGGGACCGCGAGCTGGGAACTGGTGGTCCGGCTCGACGACATCCCGCCCTATGTGCTGCCCGGGCCGATGGCGGTGTTTTCGACCTTGATCGGCGATTGGGACGTGCTGTCGCAATCGCTGCTGGTGACCCTGACCACGACGCTGGAAGGTTTCGTCGCCGCCGCGCTCGGCGGTATCGCGCTGGCGCTGCTGTTCAATCTGTCGAAGCTCGTGGAATATTCGCTGTTCCCCTATGCCGTGGTGCTGCAGGTCACGCCGGTGATCGCGATCGCGCCGCTGCTTCTGATCTATCTGCCGCAGCAGACCGCGGTCGTGGTCTGCGCCTGGATCGTCGGGTTCTTTCCGGTCCTGTCCAACACCACGCTCGGTCTGAACTCGGTGGATCGCAACCTGGCCGGGCTGTTCCAGCTCTACGGCGCGTCGCGGCTGCAGACGCTGCTTTATC
>NZ_JBAURI010000644.1:0-8510 GCF_049581145.1 Bradyrhizobium sp. | reverse complement strand
GCGCTGCGCTTTGCCCACCCTCCTGATCGGAGCATGCCGCGCGTGGTGAATGCGTGACAACCGTCGTCGCGAGAGCCCTGTTATCGGGAGACGCTGAGCCGGTCATCGGGCGCGCGTGACCCATCGGCGCGAGCCGGTGGCTCAATTTCCTCCGATGCAGGTGACACGTGTCAATCCCGTGCGGCCGCCTGCCAGTTGGTCCCATGCACCGGACAATTCGGATCGGCATCGACGTAGATGCCGGCCGGTTCGCGTTCCTGCGTCGCGGCCTCGTGGCCGATGAACCGGCAGGTGCAACCCAGTTCCAGGGCCTCGGTCGTGCCGGGCGCTGGCACGGCGCCCATCGACATGTCGGGTGTATCGGTTCGCATGGATCGGCTCCTCCGTCTGCGACGCGCGCGCAGGCCTCGACAAGATACGAGCCGCTTTCGATGACGTTGACATCGATCAATTGATGCTGGCGTTGCTCGACGATTTTATTTTCGGCAGGTCCCGCAACGGGCCTCGCCGACCCGAAATCCGGGCCAATCCCGATCGAGCGGCGCGCGATTCGTTTTCTGAATTTCAGAATTTTTTTGACGGCCGGATGGAAACGGGCGTATTGCGATTCCGTCCCGCTCCATCGGAGGGGCGCTTCGCGATCGTCACGGACGTTGGCGGCGGGGATCGCGCCGAAGCAAGCCACGCCTTCTTCGCGGCACGATGGGTTGCGTCGCTTGCGCCGCAATGACGGTTGAGACCGCGATGACGGGAACACCCACGTCCTCACGCCTTCGCGGTCCGTTCCAGGAACAGCGTGTGCACGCCACAGGTGCCGCTGCGCGGGCTCATGACGCGGGTGCCGGGCTTGCGGCCCATACGGACGTCGGTCATCTCGATGCCGGCGGCAACGAGGCGTTCGCGGGTGGCGTCGATGTCGGCGACGCGCCAACTCAGGCCCCACAATTTGTCGTGGGTGTGGTCGCTTCCCGCGACCGGCCGGCGCACGATCTCGACGATGAGATCGCCGCAGCGGAACAACATCAGCTGGCCCCGCTCCTGGTTCGTGCGGTCGAGCGCCATGTCGAGGCCGAGCCGCGCGCCATAGAGCGCTGCGGCCTGCTCGGGATCCTCGGTCGAAATCACCAGATGGTCGAGGCTGACGACCGGCGCCGGCCCGGTCACCGCCGAAAGCGGGCGCGCGGTCTTCAGTTCGAGGAAGAACATCCGCACGCCCCGCGTCAGTTCGGTCGCGGCCCGCGTGCGCTTCCAGTGCAGCGTCGCGCCGGAAACGGAATCCTTGTTCTCGACGTCGGCGATCGGGTCCGGCTGCAACGCCAGCCGATCGAGCCGGCGATAGGTCTTGGCGATGTCGTCGGTCGCAAAGCAGATGCTGGCGAGCCCGCCGCCCCAGATCTTGATCACGGTGCGGATGCGGTCGGCGGCGACGCTGGTGCCGCTCGGAGCCATCAGTTCCAGGGTCATGTTGTCGAGCGTGAACAGCACGCGTTCGGCGCCCTCGCCGGCGTTGCGCCAAGATGGCGCCCGTCCGAGCAGGACTTCGTAGGCGGCTGCGCCCGCCTGAATGTCCTCGAGCAGAACGACGACGTGATCGAGGCCGGCGATCATGGAAACAGCCCCCTGGTGTTCTTGGCGGCGCGCACCTTCTCCACGCCGATCGCCATCGCGGCGGTTCGATGCGACACATTATCGGCCCTGGCCCGCGCAACCATCCGGTCAAAGGCGCGGTCGAGGATCTGGTATTCCCGCCGCATCACCTCCTCCTCTTCCCAGAACAGCTGCTGCAGATCCTGCACCCATTCGAAATAGCTGACCACCACGCCGCCGGAATTGCAGAGGATATCTGGAATGACGAAAATCTCGTTCTGGCGTTTTTCCAGCACCAGGTCGGCGTCCGGCGTGGTCGGGCCGTTGGCCCCTTCCGCCAGCACCCGGCATCTCAGCTTCTGGGCGATTTTGCCGTCGATCACGCGCTCCATCGCCGCCGGCACCAGCACATCGCAGCGCAAGGTCAGAACCTCCGCGGGATCGAAATGCCGCTGATTAGAGAAACCGGCGATGCTGCCGTGCTTGGTCGCATGATGCATCAGCGCGGGAATATCGAGGCCGCGTTCGTCATGGAGCGCGCCGGTGTGATCGCTGACCGCGATCACCTTGAGGCCGAAATGATGCAGGTCGAGCGCCGCATAGGAACCGACATTGCCGAAGCCCTGGACCACCGCGGTGGCGCCGGTCAGGTTGATGGCGAGTTCCTTCATCACCCGGCTGGCAAGATGCGCGACGCCGCGTCCGGTGGCCTCGCGGCGGCCGAGCGTGCCGCCGGACGCCACCGGCTTGCCGGTGACGATCTCGGTCACGGTGCGGCCCTGATACATCGAATAGGTATCCATGAACCACGCCATCACCTGCTCGTTGGTGCCCATGTCGGGCGCCATCACGTCAGTATGGGGACCGACGAACGGAATCATCTCCTGCATGTAGCGCCGCGACAGCGATTCGAGCTCGCGCCCGGACAGGGTGGCGAGATCGACATTGACGCCGCCTTTGGCGCCGCCATAGGGCAGCCCCGCCAGCGCGCATTTCCAGCTCATCCAGATCGCCAGTGCTGCGACCTCGCCGATATCCACCGACGGCGAAAACCGCGTGCCGCCCTTGGTCGGACCCAGCGTCAGATGATGCTGCACGCGATAGCCTTCGAACACCGCAACGGTGCCATCGTCGCGGTGGATCGGACAGGACACCGTGATCGCCCGCTTGGGCAGCAGCAGCCGGTCGCGCTCGTCCACGGGAATCTCGAGATGGTTGGCGATCACGTTGAACTGATTCGTCGCCATCTCGAATACCGGACCGGAATAGACCGTCATCGATTGCTCTCCCCGTTGCCGCAAAGCCCATCAACCGCCACACCCGAACGGCGCGGCAACCTGCGCGAGCCAGGGGTAGTCCCGCCTCATATCGATCTCAAGCGGTTATGGCGGGGTATCAGCCAATAATTTCAGCGTTGGACTCCGGCAAGCGGTGCTAATGTAGTGTGCCGGGGCAGGACCACCCCATCAAGCGTACGACGGAAAACCTTATGCAGGCCCTCTTCATCGGACAGACCTATATCGACGTCACCTTCATCACCGACCACATGCCGACCGGGGATGAAAAGCATGTGGCCTCCGCCTATGCGGTCTCGTTCGGCGGCAACGCGGTCACCGCGGCGTTCTGCTGCGCGAAGCTCGGCATCGAGCCGGACCTGATCGCCACTGTCGCCAACGACTGGCTTGGGCGGATGTTTCAGGACATGAGTGCGAAGTACGGCATATCCGTGCATCCGCGCAAGGTCACCTCCTCCTCGCTGTCCTTCATCATGCCGAAGGACGGCAAGCGGGCGATCGTGCGTTGCCGCGACGACGCCCATATCCATCCCTTCCCGCTACTCAATCTCGGCAATTGCCGCGCCCTGCACGTCGACGGCCACCAACCCGATGCAGCGATCCATTACGCGAGATTGTGCCGCGAGGCGGGGATTCTGACATCGCTCGACGGCGGCGGTCTGCGCACCAACACCCATGAGCTGCTCGAGTTCATCGATGTCGCGATCGTCGCCGAGCGGTTGTGCGAACAGATGGATCTCACCGCAGAGAAGATGATCGAATACCTGAAGAGCCGCGGCTGCCGGGTCGGCGGCATCACCATGGGCGAAAAGGGCCTGCTCTGGTACGATGAGACCGGCATGGTGCGGTCGCTGCCCGCGTTGCCGATTCCGCGCGAGCGCGTGATCGACACCAATGGCGCCGGCGACGTGTTTCACGGCGCCTACATCTACTCGTATCTGGCCAATCCCGGCAAAGGCTGGCAGGATCATTTCGAGTTCGCGCGCGCGGCATCGACCTACAAGATCCAGCGCCTCGGCAACGAGGCGGGCCTGCCGACCCTTCCCGACATCGAGACGGTCAGGCAGGAGTTCGAGGTCCGGGTGTAGGGGTCGCGGAAACAGCGCATGGGCCGCGTCTTCGTCGCCGGCAGCATCAACATGGACGTGGTGGCAACCGCCGAGCGCCACCCGAAAATAGGTGAGACCGTCGCGGGCCGCGAGGTGCTGTATTTTCCGGGCGGCAAGGGCGCGAACCAGGCGGTCGCCGCGGCCAAGCTCGGCGCGCCGACCACGCTGATCGGCCGGTTGGGGACGGATGCGTTCGGACGGGAGTTGCGGGCGTTTCTCGCCAGCCAAAGTGTGGATTTGAGCTTTGTGCAGGACACCGCCGCCGCGCATAGCGGCACCGCGATCATCACGCTTGCGAACGCCGACAACACCATCGTGGTCGTGCCCGGCGCCAACGGCCTGACGCGGCCCGCGGATGTCACGGCGCCCGCACTCGCCAAGGGCGACATCGCGGTCAGCCAGTTCGAAATCCCGCAGCCTGCGATCACCGCCTTCTTCCGGCACGCCCGCGCGGCCGGCGCCACGACGATCCTCAATCCAGCGCCGGCGCGGACGTTCGAGGCCAGGCTGCTCGGGCTTGTCGATATCCTCGTGCTCAACGAGACCGAGCTGGGCTTTCTGGCGAACACCGCACTACGCGACAGCGACGATCCCGCCCGCTTCGTCGAAGCGGCCAGGTCGCTGCAAACAGGCGACCAAGCCATCTGCATTACGCTCGGCAGGCGCGGCGTGATCGCCCTGATCGCCGGGGCGCCGCTGCTGGTGCCGGGCCGCAGCGTCGAGGCCGTCGACACAACCGGCGCCGGCGACTGTTTTGTCGGCGCGCTCGCCAGCCAATTGGCGCAAGGCGTATCGATGCCCGACGCGCTTGGCTATGCCAACGCAGCGGCCTCGATCTGTGTGCAGCGGATGGGCGCAGCGCCCTCGATGCCGACGGCCGCCGAAGTCGCGGCGATCTTGACCAGTCGTCCCAGCGAAGCTCGGGAACCATGATCGCAGGCCTCGCTGATGACAAAAGATATCGACGTTGCCTTGATCGACGTTGCCTTGGGAGATGGTTCGCGATGTATCGGTCCCGGCACTCGCCGGGACGGCGAAACGGGTGGACCGATCAGGCCAGCGCGCCCTTCAGGTCGAACTTGGAATCGGCGGCCTGTTCCGGTGTGATCGAACGGTCCATCGGCAACAGGCGGCGGCCGAACATATGGTCGCCTGCCCGGTTGACGGATTCGATGCCGACCAGCTTGCCCTCCCGATAACAGAAGGCGGAGAACGCCTTCTGCGCCGGGTCGCCGCGCAGCACCACGCGGTCGTAGCCCGTGGTGAGGCCGGCGATCTGCAGCTTGTCGTCGCCCTGATCGCTCCAGAACCAGGGCTGGCCGTCATAGGCCTTGTCGTCGCCGGTCAGCCGCGCCGCCACGCAGCGCGCCTGATCGGTCGCATTCTGTACCGACTCGAGCCGCAGCGAGCCTCCGAACCGCGGGCTTGCAAACAGCGCGCAATCGCCGATCGCGGAGATATCTGGATCGGCGGTCAACAGATGCGCATTGGCGATGATTCCCGAGGCGACCGGCAGGCCGGCATCCGCGGCGAGTTCCACATTGGGAAGCACGCCGACGCCGACCACGACGAGATCTGCCGGCAGATGCCGGCCATCGCTGAGGCTGACGCCGGTGATCATGCCGCCACTGGCTTCGATGGCGGTCGCCTGCACGCCCAGATGAATGCGCACGCCGGCCGCGGTGTGACGCCCCTGGAAATAGTCCGAGATTTCCGCAGTCACCGCGCGCGCCATCACGCGGCTGGCAAGCTCGAGTACGTCGACCTCCAGCCCCTTGATGCGCGCGGTCGCGGCAAATTCCAGTCCGATGAAGCCAGCCCCGATCACGACCACACGCTTGCTCGACGCGATCCGCCGACGCAAATCCTCGCTGTCATCGAGGATGCGCAGATAGCGCACGTCGGGCAGATTGGCGTTCGGGATATCGAGCAGCCGGTTGCGCGCCCCGGTCGCCAGCACCAGATGGCCGTAGTCGAGCGCGGCGCCGGAGGCGAGCTTGAGCTGATGCGCTGTCCGATCGATCGCTGTGGCGCGATCGGTGATCAATTCGATGCCCTGGTCGGCGTAGAATTTTTCCGGCCGGAACATCAGGGTGTCCGGACCGCCGGTACCCTTGAGATAGGCCTTGGACAAAGGTGGCCGCTGATACGGCAGATGCGGCTCATCGTTGATCAGGCAGACGCGCGCCTTGAAGCCGAGCTGGCGCAAGGATACCGCGAGCTGGAAGCCGGCATGGCCGGCGCCGACGATGACGGCTGCGCCTCGAGCGACGGTTTCTTGCGCCATGCGTCAGGCCGTCCCGACCAGTGGCATCGGCGCCAAATTCGCTGCTCGTCTCAGATCCATCGCCCGCTCTCCGTCGGGCCGGGTTCTTGCAGACTTTGCCGGAATTGTCACCGGAATTGTCGGTTCACGAGTCGTCCCGGCGGCAGACATGTGTCAATTCGGGCAGACGTATCCGGCCCCCGCCGGCGACTTGAAGCAGCCGACCGATTGCGGGATCACGTGTTTCGGCAGCCACAGCACGACGCCCGGAAAGAAGATCGTGAAGGTGATGGTCGCCAGAAACACCAGATAGATCGGCAGCGCGGCGCGCAGCGCCCTGCCGAAACCGACACCGACGAATTTCGACGCCATCAACAGCACGAGCCCGTAAGGCGGCGTGATCAGTCCGAAGGCCAGCGTCGCGATCAGGACCACGCCCATATGGACGCCGTTGATGCTGCCGGCCTCGGTCAGCGCATTCACCAGCGGCATGAAGATGATGATGGTCGGCACCGGCTCGATGAAATCGCCGATCACGGTGAACAACAGCACCATCAACAGCATGATGTAATGCGGATCGTTGCCGGCGATCGACGTGATCCAGTCGGCGATATAGATCGCGCCGCGCAAATAGGCCAGCATCCAGCCGAACGCGTTGGCGGCACCGATGGTGATCAGCGGCAGCGAGAAGATCAGCCCGGCCAGGCAGAAATCATAAGGGATCTTCTTCAGGTGCCCGCGATTGAGCGCGGGGATCACGACCAGGACGATCCACGCCACCGCGACGACCCCGGCTTCGGTCGGCGTGAACCAGCCGGTCAGGATGCCGCCGAGCAGGATCACCGGGATCATCAGCGGCAGCGCGGCATCGCCGGCCGCGAACACGACCTGGCGCAGCGGCGCGCGCGGCTTGCGCAGGCCGGAAGGGCCGAAGAAATAGCAATAGATCATGAGCCCGACGCCGATCATGAATCCGGGTACCACGCCGGCCATGAACAGGCCCGCGATCGAGACGTTGCCGACCGCGCCATAGACCACGGCGGTGATGCTGGGCGGCACCAGGGCCGCGATGGTCGAGGCGGAGGCGATGATCGCCGCGATGAAGGCCGGCTCATAGCCCTCGCGCCGCATCGGGCCGCCGAGCGCGCGGCTCATCACCGCGACGTCGGCGGTGGTCGAACCCGACATCTCCGAGAAGAACATGCTGAACACGACAACGACCTGCGAGAGCCCACCCCTGATGTGGCCGACCAGCGACACCGAGAGATTGGCGATCCGCACCACGACATTGGCCGAGCTCATGAGCTCGCCGACCAGAAGGAAGAACGGGATCGCGAGCAGCGCTTCCGAATCGACGCCGTCAAAAATCTTCTGCACGATCGCGGCCAGCGAGACGTCCGCAAACGTGGCGCCGATGAAGACGCCTGCCAGCAGCGAGAACGGCACCGGCACGCCGAGATAGCCGAACGACAGGAAGCAGGCCGACATCAAAGCCAGGATGACGGGCGCGCTCATGCTCCCGGGCCCGTCTCGACGCCGGTTCGGATCGGCGGCATGGCCTGATCCTCATCCGGCGGCTCGGAATGATCGAAGCCATTGGCGATGCCGTTGACCAATTGCTCGACCGTGAACAGCGCGATCAGCACGCCGGAGAGCGGGATCACGATGTAGAGCGAGGCGATCGGCGTGCCCGAGGGCAGGCGGAAGGAGCCGAAGCCGCGCAGAAAGTTGAGATAGCCGTACCAGATCAGGCAGCACGCGACGCCCAGCACGACGATGCGCAGCATGATCTCGACGATCAGGCGCGCGGTGCCATGCATCGCCTCCGAGAGCGCCGTGAGATAGAGGTGGTCATTGCGCCGCGTCGCAACCGCCGCGCCGATGAAGATCGCATAGATGAACAGCGTCGAGGTGACCTCCTGCAGCCACAGCCAGGGATGGCCGATGGTGCGGGTCACGATGTCGGCCGAAACCGACAGCGAGAAACCGAAACAGAGCGCGCCGCACAGCATCATCAGGACCAGCTCGAGCCGATCGAGCGCCCGCCATTTCAGGTGACGCTGCCGCTGCAGCACCAGTTTGTCGGCAATGTGCATCGATCTCCCCGTCGTCCCGGACAAGTGGGCGCCGCGAACGCGATCCGGGATCCATAACCACAGATGGTCGTGACGAAAGGCGACAACTGCGCTGGTACCCAAACATCCGGTGCGGCGCCTGCGTTCCGGCTTGCGCCGGGACGACACGCAATTGACC
>NZ_JBAURI010000643.1:0-12225 GCF_049581145.1 Bradyrhizobium sp. | reverse complement strand
CTGGTCGTCGAGGAATTGCTGCCGAAGTTTGGTGATGACGGGATTGCTGAGGGCGTCGGTGACAATCGGGTCGGGGATGTCCAGGCTCTCCTTGCTCGGGTCGGGCCGCTGCTCCAGCACCTTTTCGATGCGGTCAAGCTTTGCCTTGGCCTGGCTCGTATCGGCACGTGCCTTGGCGAGAGCAACACCGAGCTGATCGAGCTCGACCTCGCTCGCCAGCTTGCCGTCGACACCGATGATGATGCCGTTCTGGGATTTGAAGTCCTGCACTGCCTTGTAGGCGTCGCTGGCCTGCTGGCGCAGCTCTCCGATTCGCTGTTCCAGCCAAACGCTGGCGCGTCGGGTTGCCTCGAACTTCGCCTGCAATTGATCTTCGATATAGGCGTCGGCGAACGCGTTGGCGATTCTCGCCGCCTTGTCGCGGTCGAGCGATGTGTACGATATCTGCTCGATGTAGCTGCGCCCCAGACGGGTGACGCGCAGATTGTCCTTCAGCGTGGCCAGAACGCGGCGCATCGCTCCTTCGTCCGTCAGCTCCGGCTCCGGGCCGGAGTTGAACTTCAACAGCGAGAAGATGCGGCGCTTCAGTCCCGGGCCAGCGCCAATGAACTCGGGATCCTCGGTGAGGTGCAGTCGTTTCGCAACAGCGGTCGCGACCTTCTCGGATTTGGTGGTTTCGATCTCGCTTTCGACCGAGGCGTCATCAATGTTGCGATTGTCGGACGACATCTCGGACTGCGTCCAAGTGACTTTCTTGGTGTCGATGATCATGTCTGCCTGCGCGGTATATTGCCGCGCGGCGAGCGCCAGGTAGGCGATGCCGAGCATGACTGTCAGACCGGTGACCAGGACAATCAGACGCCATTGGCGCTTCAGAAAATCGCGGATTTGCACCAAGGACAACGTCCCGGAATTGGCGTCATTGTCCACCGGCACGGGATAAGGCGCGAATTGGCCCGCTACGTTCATCCAAAATTCCTCTAAATCACTTCCGCGTCAGCGGGTGCCGTGTCACCGCCAGATCAAGTCTTCACCGAGTCTGGCTGACCGGATTGGCCGCGGTTGTCGTCGAACTGGGCGACGCTGTCGGTCCATTCACCAGGTTGATCGTGACGGCGGCCGACGTGATCTGTACCAGCGCCTCCGTGCCTCCGCCACCGAAGGTGGTGGACGGACCTGGAGATGCATTTGGATTGACCACAACCACGCTGCCCACAGAACTGGCGGCGGATGACGCCGCTGCTTCGGTCGCCGCGGTCGAGAGGTCTCCCGCAACCGCCGCAAACGAAGCCTGGAATTGTCCGTCCTCGAAGCTGGCAACGGCTTGCTGGATCAGCAGGGCGGCGTTCTGGTCGAGGTTTGTGCAGGCTATGGCCGCCTGGGCGAGACCGGCGGCAATCGCGGTTCGAAATCGCGGCGTCGTTCCCTGGGCGAGCTGGATCAGATCCTTGGCGAGCTCCGGGTCGGTGCCAGCGAGGTCCCGCACCGAAGATTCGATCGTGCGGGTGTCTGAATTCGGCGCCACGAGGGCTTCGGGGTTCAACTTGAACTGAGCGATCGCCTGCGGAGTCAACGGCGGAGCGATGCATGGGGCAGCCATGGCCTGGGTCACGAAAAAAGCAAGCACCATCTGAGCGCCAAGCGCCTTGGCGATAAGTCCGATACGCACGGTACGCTCCAACTATTTGCAACGCATTGAAAAATACTTTCGAAACCCTACAATACGTTAAGCGAAGTATCAACCGTGCTCGACGATCATGGTTGATTGGACCGGGCGGCGCCGAGGGGCGCCACCGGCGAACGGCAATGTCTTGAAGATATTGGTTTTTAAAGCGCATTCGGCAAATTCGGTCGGTTCACGCAGAGCGTGGCCGAGGTGGCAACCCGGCAGCACGTCTTGTTGAAAGTCGGGCGCTGGAGAAAGATCGGCGGTTAAGCTTCGTTATGTGCTTGGTCTTTGCTGCTGTGCGAACGTTCTCTGGCCAAAAGAGTTAAGACGTGCCGTCTCCGCTTCCGGACATTGATCGCCTCAGGGTTGCGGGACGCCCCCCTGCATTGCCAGCGGATCTGAGGATCTATGCCGTGGGCGACATTCACGGCCGGCTCGACCTGCTCGACGACCTGCTGTTCCGAATCGGCACCGACATCACGCTCCGTCCGACGGCGAGAGCAGTCTACGTTTTTCTGGGCGACTATATCGACCGGGGCGCCTCCTCGCGGGCGACGATTGATCGGTTGATCGAGCTCGGTCGGAGTAGCGAGTGCATTTTTCTGAAAGGCAATCATGAGTTGATCGCGATCCGCTGCCTGAGCGATCCCGGCCTGTTCGATCGATGGATGCGATTGGGTGGCACGGAAACCCTGATTTCCTATGGGGTCCCGCCGGCAAGCGGAAAGCAGATCGTCGAGCTGCAGGCGGCCTTCCACGGCGCCCTGCCGCAGCCCCACATGCGGTTTTTTCGTGACTTACAGGCGTCTTTTTCGTGCGGTGATTTCTTTTTCGCGCATGCCGGGGTGAGGCCCCGCGTCGAACTGTCGCGCCAGGCCGAGAACGATCTGCTCTGGATCAGGGACGAGTTTCTCACGTCGAACGAGGATTTCGGCAAGATCGTCGTTCACGGACATACGCCGACCCGTGAGGTCGAGGTCGGACCCAATCGTATTAACATCGATACCGGGGCGTTTGCCACCGGGAAGCTGACATGCCTCGTGATCGAGGATGCGCAGCTATCGGTCATCGATACGGGCTAGGTTAGCTCGACGATAGCGTTGCCTCTCGGCCCGCCTTGCGCCGCGGCGGCTACTCCGGCTCTTTCGCCGAGCAGGCGATCGATATGGGCGCGCATTTTCGCAAAGAACGGCTCGCGTCCGAACCGGCTCGCATGGGCCGCGATCTTCGCAGGATCGATGTCGAGGGCGGCCAGGCGCTTGACTGCCGAGACGATCGCCTCGACCGTCTGCTCGGCGAAGAACACGCCGGTCACGCCGTCCGCCACGGTTTCGGTGGCGCCGCCCCGGCCGAAAGCGACGACCGGACGTCCGCTGGCCATCGCCTCCACCGGCACCATCCCGAAATCTTCCTCGCCCGGAAAGATCAACGCGCGGCATCGCGCATAATGCTGCCTCAATATCTCGAACGGCTGCGACCCCATGACCGTGACCGTCGGGCCGGCCAGGCGCCGGAGTTCGTCGAGCATCTCGCCACCGCCGATCACGACCAGCTTCAATTTCATGTCGTTGAACGCCCGGACGGCAAGATCGGGCCGCTTGTAGGACACCAGTTCGCCGGCCATCAGATAGGAATCGGAAAGCTCCGAAGCGGCCACCGCCGCAAACGCGTGGGTATCGACGGGTGGATGAATGACGACGGAATCCGCGCCGTAGTAGCGGTGAATTCGCCGCGCGACCGTCGTGGAGTTCGCAATGAAGCTGTCAACGCGCGCCGCCGACGTCACGTCCCACAACCGCAGATAGTGCGCGAGCGGCGGCATCATCAGGCGCGTGAGCCGGCCGGCGCCTTCGCGATAGTCGTGATACATGTTCCAGATATAGCGCATCGGGGTGTGGCAGTAGCAGACGTGGAGCGCGTCCGAAGGCGGAATGATGCCCTTGGACGGGCCCGATTCGCTCGAGATCACGAGATCATATCCGCGCAGATCAAGCTGCTCCAGCGCGAGCGGCATCAAGGGCAGGTAGGTCTTGTACATTCTGCCCGCGCGCGGCAGCGAATTGATGAAGGTCGGGATGACGCGGTGTTGGCGGATCCGGTCGGAGACCATCTCCGGAAGGTAGACGTGGGTGAAGATATCGGCCTGCGGGTACATCTCGCACAGTGCCTCGATCACCTTCTCGCCACCGCGCATGCCGACGAGCCAATAGTGAACGATGGCGACTTTCATCAGGAATGATCTCCGCTGGGATTGTCGACGGGGGCGCAGCGGCCGAACCAAACGTGCCGTCGACGGCCCTGATTGTTGCGTGCTCGCGCCATTGCCGCCCTTCGTGGTTCAGTGCGGCAGGCCCGGCGGGCAGCCCTCGGGAGGTCCGGCGTCTCGCCCGTAGACGTGAACATAGTCGACAAGAAGCGAGGACGGGTTCGGCGTTCGATCGATCGGCCAGCCGCTACCGAGCGCCAGGTTCACGAGCGGATACATCGGCCCGTCGAGTTCCGGTGGGGTTGGTTGGGTCCAAACCTGCTTGTTGTCAAGAAAGAAGACGATGGTCTTGGGAGATATGTCGACACCGAAAGTATGAAAATCCTGGACCAGCGTGTTGTCGGGGACGTGGATCGTCTCGAGCGCGCCCGCCGTCTTTTTAGCGTCTTTGTACCAGATATGGGTCGCAGTCTGATAGGCGCCGGTAAACTGGCCATAATATTCAACGACGTCGATTTCGACATTGCCGTCCGAACCGGCCACGGGTTTCAGCGCGGCCAACCAGAACGCCGGCCAGGTACCTGGCCCCGGGGGCATTTTCATCCGGGCCTCGAAATATCCGTAACGCGTTCCGGATCCCGCGCCGGTTGCGTCGGCGGCGGCAATCAACCCTGAGCTCCAATGTCCTTCATTGTCCTTGGATGCCGTGATCGAGAGAATTCCGTCCTTGATCTTGAACGGGCCGCTCGGAAGCGGGTCCGCGAATCTGGCATCGCCGAAATCACCGTTCCATGGCGTGTGGGCTGTCCAGCGCGCCGGCCCGAGGCGGACCGAGGAGATCGTCTCGATGCGCTTGTTGGGGGTGGTCTCCTCGTTGAAGTCCTCCATGAAGACAGGACGGAGATCACAGGAGTTCCCGGACGTCGCGGTCTGGGTCTGCTCTGCGGCCATCGCAAGCGGCGCGGCCGGGAGGGTCATGACCGCGAGCGCGGTCAGGAAGCCGAAAGACGAACTATGCATCACGGATCCTCGCAGGCAAATCGATAGTGGGGACTATTCTGACGCCGCCGGTCAGCCTGATTGGAATATCCGCTGGCCACGCGCGGATGACAATTGCAATTCCGCGGTCTTTGAAGGGTAACAAATGCATCACCAATCGAGAGAAGGGCGGATTCCCAATCTGTCATTCGGTGTCATGGATGTCGCCATCCGGACGACGACATGGGCTGCGGCGCAGCAGGAGAGTTTATCGCGCATGACGGCAGCCTCCTTATCTCCGGGCGAATTGATGTTCGCGACGCTGCTCGGAATCATCGATCTTCCGTTTTTTGGTGCGACTGCCGCCATCGGCAGGCCGCAGGTGTTTCCACTGAACGGACCGCAATACTTATAGTTCCTGGAAATTGTCGTGAACCTCTTGTGGAGCCTATCGCGCCGCGTCTTCCAGTCATGGTTGTCTTTTGCCATCTTTGCCTGCTGTTTGTCGTCTCTGCCATTCGTCGGCCTTGGCGGTGATGAGATCAGCACGTTCTGAAGCGGGTTTCCGCGCGTGGGCGCATCATTCTTTGCCGGCGTGCTGGTCTATCATTTGAAAGAGCGCCGGCTTTCCGCGACCGGAATGAATATCGCGTTTTGGTTTTCAGCGCTTACCATGGCGCTGCTGTTCTACTACCCTAAACCAGTGACCTTCCTGACCAGCATGGCTTGGGTCGCACTTGTTTCGCCGACCGTTGTCTTGAGCGGAGCCGGGGTTCGCTTGTCTGGAAAGGGGCGCGCGCTGGCATTATCTGGCGGCGCGCTATCCTATCCGACATATGCCTTGCACTATCCGATCTTTTGCTGGATCAACGGTTTCTATCAGGTCTTTGCCGAGCGGCATCACGGCGTGTTGATCGAAGGGCCATTGTTGCTCGCAGGCATAGTGCTGGGCAGCTATTTCGCGCTCAAGAGCTTTGACGAGCCGCTTCGTCATGCCCCTCAATGAGGCGAGATTGCCAGGTGACATCGGGCCGGGATCAAGTGGATCTAGGACACGATTCGTTCGATCTTGGGACCAGGACGGTCTGGTCGCCGAAAACGGGGACCACATTGGCGTTTGCTGGTCGTATCCAAAGACGGAGAACGGGAAGACCGCCTGGTCAGGCTGTCATTTGTCCGTCACGGCCCTTCCGACTTTGCGGGTGGCGTTGGCGTAGACAGCCAAGGTGTCGCGGGCAACACGGTCGATACGCAGATAGTCGACGTTGTATTGACTGTTTCTCTTCCATTCCTCAAGGACCTCGGCGCGTTCAAGAAGCCCGCACAGTACTTTGGCAAGCTGCGAGGGATCTCCGGGTGGCACGAGAATCCCTGCTTTCCCATGTTCCAATAATTCAGGTATTCCATCGACCTCCGTTGCGACGATTGCGCAGCCGGCCTCTCGCGCCTCCGACAGGACGAGCGGCGCGGGATCGGCGTGTGAAGGAAGCACAAAAATGTCGGCACCCTTCATGAACGGAAAGGGTTCGTCGGTCGGCCCCGTAAACGTCACAGCCCCGTTGCATTCCATCGCGTTGACCGTGGCGATATACTGGTCCCGGCAGGGACCGTCGCCCACGATGTAGAGATGCGCGCCTTGGTGCTTCTCGTGCACGCTGCCGAAGGCTGCGAACAGGTCGGGCAGGCCCTTTCGAGGATGCAATCCTCCGACGAAGATGATGGCGGGAGTTTCGAGCGAACGGGCGGTTCGATCTTTTCCGTCGAACCTGACGGATCCAATCGTGCCGTTCAGGATTACGTCGATGCGGGCGCGCGAAATCCCCCTCTTCTGCATCGACTGTCCGACGGCTGCGCTTACCGCGATGACGCGCGTTCCAAGCCCCATGAGAACAGCGCTTTTCTGGAATTCGTTATGGACGGTGGTCACCAAGGCACGGCGCAGTACGCGGCACACCGGCCAGGCCAGCGCGGCACTGGTCACCATATGCGCATGCACGACATCCGCACGCCATTCATCGACCGCTCGATAGAGCAAACGCAATCCCATCGCGAGCGATGCCGGCCGCCGTTCCTGATTGATCCGCATGCATTCGACGCCGTGGTCGGTGAGCAACTGGTCGAAATCTCCCCCACCGCTCGCCACGGCCACGGTGTGACCCAGCTTGACTTGAGCGCAGGCGAGGTCGACTGCAGCGTGAACGTGCCCGTTAAGCCGCCTGGTATGGTTCAGCAAATGGAGAATGCGCATTGCGGTTTTTCCGATATTCGATGCCAGGACCAGGTGCCGACGCGGCCGGAGTTGAACGAGAGCCAGCTTCGGGCGGGTGGATCCGGGAGGACCCACGGACGCCGAAAATCGCCCGCCCCGACGCGGCCCTTCGGCGGCGTCACTTCCCTTAAAGAGATTCTGGTCGGCGGCGAAGGACTTTGAGGAGGCCTCCAATGCCGGATTTGCGTAACATCTGATCGACTGTTCAGGAAGCGGACCGTTAGGAGTTCATGGATATGGATAATGTAACGCCGCGGCACGCCGACTCCCCGTTTGCAGTTCACTATCCTGCGGTGTTGGAGTATATCAAGCGACACGTCGCGGGCTTGACCGGTCGCCGTTCAGCGTAAGTCCAGAAGGTTCTCGACATCATCAAAAATGCTGGCAAGTTGCGGCTGGCGTTAATACTGATGACTGGCGCTGGTACGGAATCGTGTTGGTCTGGCGTAAACTATGCTAACTTCGCGCAGGATGCCCAACTCGACGTGCTTTCGCAATTGGCCGCGCCGGCGTTGATCGGATCGGCAGGCGAGGGTGTTCCCTAATCCAGCCACAAGACACGAATGACAGTTGAGCTGATCGGAATCATCGCGCTGCTGTTTGGCCTGACCAGCCTCGCGCTGCCGCCACCATTCATTTTCTATACCTTCGTCTGCTCGACCCTGCTCGGAGCCTCGGCAGCGTTTACGCTGGATTCGCTCGGCGGGACAAGCGTGCAACCGGCGCATCTCCTGCTCGGATTTCTGACCTACAAGTCGCTCACCGATTCCGAAAACAGGAAGCGAATCTGGCAGAGCATAGCGATCGGCCGGCCGGGATTCTGGCTGTTTCTGACCACGCTGTTTTGCGTCATCTCGGCCTTCATGATGCCGCGCCTGCTCGCCTGGCAAACCGCTGTCTTTCCGGTTCGTTCCCTGGGTTACAGAGTTCCGCTGGAGCCGGCGACAGCGAATTTTACGCAATCCGTCTATTTCGTGGGCGATTTCGTCTGTTTCGTCCTGGTGTCTGCCTACGCCGGTAGTCCTTTCGGCAGACGGGTCCTGCAAAGCGCGGTCCTGCTGACCGTCGTTCTGAACCTGATGTTCGCGGTATTGGATCTTGCCACCTATTTCACGGGTACGACGGAACTGCTCGCCTTCATTCGAAATGCCAACTATTCGATGTTGAATGACACCGAAGTTGCCGGGTTCAAGCGCATCGTAGGCTCCTTTACCGAAGCATCCTCGTTCGGAGCGTGCACGCTGGGCTATTTTGCATTCACGATGCGGCTCTGGCTGTTGGGTATCCGTCCGCGTTTGGCTTTCGGTCTGACCGTCGGATCGCTGGTGGCGCTGTTGTTTTCGACGTCGACAACGGCCTATGTCGGTCTTGCCGTGTTTCTGATGTTCGCCTACGCCTCCGCTCTCGCCCGCGTGGTGTTTTGGAAATCCAATCCGGCGTCAGTCGTACTCGTTTTTGGTCTTCCGTTGAGCCTGGCCATCATCGGGTTGATCATCGCGATGAACAATGACTATGCGAGCTACGTCAAGGATCTCGCCGATACGTTTGTCCTTAACAAGATGGCGACGGACTCCGGTATCGAGCGTTCCAGCTGGAATCAGCAGGCGATGCAGAATTTCTATGACACGTTTGGATTCGGCGTGGGCGTGGGCAGCTTGCGCGCGTCGAGTTTTCCGATTGCCGTCCTCGCGAATTTCGGAATCATCGGCACCCCGTTATTTGTCGCGTTTTTCGTGACAATTTTCTATCGTAACGCATCGACAGGTGATGACGGAAGCGACGCCTATCGGAGCGCCGCGCGCTGGGCGTGTGTTGGATGGCTGATCACGGCGACGACGTCGGGTGCCCTTGTCGATCTGGGCCTGCCCTTTTTCGCGTTGGCGGCTCTTGCCTCGTCACGATCCGTGAAAGCCTACGACCCGAGCCGCTTGCGCGCGCTGGCCCCCGTGACGTGAATGAAAATTCACGGGCCTCTTTCGATCAGGCGGCGAAAGATTGTCTCATACTGGCAAGCGGCGGTATCCCAGGAAAATCTTGCTGAATTCTCTCGTCCGGCGCTGATCAGCGACTGCGAAGTCCCGGGATTCTGCAGCACTTCGAGCAAAGTCTTCGCCAAGGCATCGGGATTTGTCGGATCGAATAAAAGTGCACCTGTTCCAGCGATCTCGGGCATGGCCGGACGATCGGAGCATATGACGGGGCAGCCCAGCGACTGAGCTTCTAGAATGGGCAGACAGAATCCTTCGACCAGCGAAGGTACGCAAAGACAGCTCGCGTGGCGATAGAGGTTGGTGAGCTTGGCTTCATCGATTCCTTCAAAGCGAATGACAGGGAGCGACGAGCCGAGCCCGTTCAAGGTGGACGCGATGGTCTCGTCCGGATCGGCGCCGACATGGACCACCGCGATATCCGGAACTGCCCAATGAACAGTGGCCATGGCCTTTGCGAGTACGGCGAAATTCTTGTTCGGCGTGGCGTTGCCGACTGCAAGAACGTAGGGCTTTTCGATCAGCGGGGGGCCGTCAGCCGAAATTGCACTCAGTGAGGTGGCTGAATGCACGGTCGTCGTCCGTTCTCGCGCCTGCGGATACCAGCGCTCGAGGTCGTGCCTCGTCGAGTCCGACACGGTGACGATCTCGGAACTTGTCGAAAGCATCAGCCTGAGAATGAGGTCGTTTCTCAGCACGACGCTTCGAGGTATCCGCTTCGGAATGGCCCGGAAATAAAGGTCGTGGACAATCAAAAGACGGGCGGCGCCTCCAGCAGGAGAACCATAGGGATCCAGATTGACAACGACATCGATCCCCTTGCGGCGACAAAAGCGCCTGAAAGTGACCCATTTTGCAAAGATGTCCAACAGCAGGAAAGGCGGCCGCGGGATCGTCAGGATTTCGAAGTCTTTCGCGCGCAATCTCTCCGGAAGCTGCTCTCGCTTCCAGGGCGAGCGAAGCACGTATTCGAAATTATTCCGTCCGACCAGGCTGTCCAGGAGCTGAAAGGCGAAGATCGCCACGCCGGAGGGGCGCCCGGCATGTTGACTTGGGAGATTGAATAATATTTTTGCCATAGGCCAGTCTGATGGGGTTTCTGAGTATTTGTTTTTCCAAACTCTCTCTCGATGGTCAGTCCAATTGAAGAATGCGCTGGGGCGAGATGCGGCCGACCGCAAGATCGACGAATGCCAACAGATTGCCCTTCAGCCGGCCCTTGCGGTCCACCCACGGCTCCGGACGGAGGCTCCGTGCCAGATTGGCCAGCACATTGCGCCCCATGAGCTTTCGGGCGTGCTTCCACGACATCGTGCCCTTGCGCAAAAGATAGATGGGATTGGCGATCTGGGAATAGCCCAGACGCACGCCCGACGTGCGTCCCGCCTTGATTCCCAGATGCACCCCGCGAAGCGCCTCCGATTTGACGATTCGCCCGTGCGGCTGCAGGCGCATCGAAAAGTCGATGTCCTCCTGCCAGGCGTAAAGCGGAAGATGCTCATCGAATTGCAGGTTGGAACGCCTGATGGGCTCCAGCCGGAACGACATGTTGCAACCGTAGGTTCCTTCCATGTCGGTCAAGGCTGCATTTTTCGGGTCTGCCCTGCCGTCGGATCGCAGGATATCCAAGCCTTGTTTTATCGTCAGGCCCGGCCCGTGGGCGCCGTCCGCCAGAAGAAATCCGGTCGCGCCCGCGACATCAGAATGGGTCGCAAACAGTGCTTCCACATTTGCCAGATAGCTATCCTGCGCAAAAAAGTCGTCGTCAAAGAAGACGATCACGTCGCTGCCGGCGACCGCCGACAAAATGCGATTGCGTTGGGCCGGCAGGCCGATCGGCGCGCTCACGACCTGCGCCGGCGCCGGAAATTTTTCCAAGCTGGACGTGTCGACGTCGGTCGCGTGGATCGGGCAGATCACCAGAAGATCCGGCGAGCGTGTTTGATGCGCCAAAAGATCGATGGTTCGGCTGAGAACTTCGCGACGCCCTCCCGTTGCGATTCCGACCGCGATATTTAGTACTTTTGCTGGCAAGTCGTTTCCTCGTCCCATCTAGCGCGCGTTTCTCTTTTATAGCAGCGAGCCGACCCGAGCTTCGTTCGTCAAAGGCTCGATCGCTCCTGGCGGAGCGATCGGGAGCTCATCCCGTTCATTTCAGTGTTCGAGGCGGTCTTCCTGACCATCCTTCCCACCGGCCAAGCGCGACGTCCAGATAATAGCGCGACCGACCGATTTTACCTGTCACCAGCGCCAGCGCGGCCCGTACGAACGGACGAAGCAACCAGTTCAAGATCGATGCGTAACCGTAGCGGTGGATGCGCAGCACGTGTCCCAATCCGCGGCCATACATGCGGCCCTTTCGGCGCATCTTCTCGTCGGGGTTGTAGATATCGAGCTCGGCATGGTGGCCATAAAGCGCATTGTCGTAATAACATTTGAGCCCTTGCATCAGGGCTCGGAGGACGATGTCCTGGCCCTCGCAGGCTTGCCAGGGCGTTAAAGCGCCGACACCGATTGATGCGTCGTATCCACATACCTTCTGCAAGGCCGTGAGCCGAAATGCGACGGTCCATTCGATCTGGGTGGTCCAGACGTTCTTGCGATTGACCCATTGAGGGATTGCTTCGAAGCGCCCGTTGATATCCCGTCCCGAGGCATCTGCCGCGCGACCGCATACGATGTCGGCTTTGGTCGATTCGAAAAGTCGCAGGACGTGCGACAGGAACGTGGGAGGATACCAACAGTCGTCATCGGGAAACAGCACGACCGGACACTGGGTTTGAGCCCAGCCGACGTTTCGGGCGCGGCTGGCCCCACGCTCGTCCGGCTTCCACAGCCGGCGCAGATTCAAGGCCGACCGCCAGCGCTCAAAAATCACACCCAGGCGGTCGTCGTCATTTTGATCGACGATGATGACCTCGAAATTCTCGAGATCCTGATTTTTGAGGCTTTCGAGCAGGACCTCGAGCTCGTGCACGCGACCTCGGGTCGCAATAATGCAGGCTACCGAGAGCGGCTCGAGTCTCATTTTGATCCATCGGTCTTGCTGGACCAATCGATCCCTACGATCGTTTGGTGGTTAAGATTCTGCGACAATCTCTGGGCTCCGAAGTAC
>NZ_JBAURI010000642.1:0-2594 GCF_049581145.1 Bradyrhizobium sp. | reverse complement strand
GTGCTGAAGGAGTGATCGACGGCTTCGCCCATCGGCCCCGATGCGGTGCCGTGACCGGAGGCGTGCCCTGCGGAAAGATAGAAGGCGATGTCCTGATCGCTCCAGCCGCCCAAGCCCGTCGCCTTGTCGGAGGAGATATTGAAGGCGCGCCAGCCGTCGACCGGAGCGCCGCCGAATTTCTGCCGGTTGTCGAGCGCAAAACCGATATTGCGCGGCGTATGGCATTCGCCGCAATGCGCCAGTGCTTCGGCCAGATAGGCGCCGCGATTCCATTTGGCGCTCTGCGACGTATCGGGCTCGAAACGTGTGTCGCGATTGAATATCAGCGACCAGAACATCATGACCCACCGCTGATTGAACGGGAACAACAACGCGTTTTCCGGCGGCGTCACCCGTACCGGCGCAAGGCTGAACAGATAGGCCTTGATGGCCAGCGCATCGGCGTCGGTGACGTAGCTGTAGGACGTATAGGGCATCGCCGGATAGAGCCGCTGGCCGTCGCGCCGAATGCCTCGATGCATCGCATCAATGAACTGCTGATCGGTGTATTTGCCGATGCCCGTCTCTGGGTCCGGCGTGATGTTGGTCGAGTACATTGTCCCGAACGGGAGCTTGAACGGAAAACCGCCTGCAAAGGCCTTGCCGCCGGGCGCAGTGTGGCACACCACGCAATCCGCCGCCTCCGCCAGATATTTTCCGCGCTCGAGCATATCAACCTGTCTCATGGCAGCAGGCACGCCGGTCGGATCGTCTTCCTTGTAATCGGCCAGCGCGACGGTCTTGCCGCCGGTGAAGTCCAGGGGACCGGGACCGCGCAAATACCAGGCCGCGCCCAACCCAACGACGGCACCGGCGATGGCAGAGCCAATGAGAAGCTTCACGATCACGACTTCTTCTCCGCAATCAACCGCCTGTCGATCGGAAGCCGCCGCAACGCGACGCCGGTCGCCTCATAGATCGCGTTGCGCAGCGCGGGCGGCCCTCCGATCACGCTGGCCTCGCCGATGCCGCCCGGCACCTCGCCGCTCCTAACGACGTGAACATTGATCTTGGGCGCCTGGTTGATGCGCAGCATGCGATAATCGTGGAAATTCGACTGCTGAACGCGGCCTTTGTCGATCGTGACTTCGCCATACAAGGCGGCAGTGAGTCCAAAGATCATGCCGCCTTCGACCTGTGCGATGACCGTGTCCGGATTGATGGCGAGGCCGCAGTCCACCGCGAGCGTCACTTGGCGGATATAGACGTCACCTTCCGGATCGACTTCGGCCTCGACCACGGTCGCGATCGAGGTCTTGAAGGTCGGCTGCACGCTGACGCCGCGACCGACGCGCGGCGGCAGCGGCTGGCCCCAGTTCGACTTCTCCGCGACGAGATCCAGCACATATTGAAGGCGCGGCGTCTTGTCGAGCATGTCGCGGCGAAACGCGATCGGATCCTTGTTCACCTTGCGGGCCAGATCATCCATGAAGCATTCAATGGCGAACACGTTGTTGTTAGGGCCGACGCCGCGCCAGAACCCGGTCCGCATCGCGGGTGGCTCGACGCGGACATATTCCACCTGAAAATTTGGGATGTCGTACGGCGTATCCACGGCGCTATCGACCGCATCGGGATCGATGCCCTTCTTGAAACCCGGCGGAAACCATCGCGCGATCACCGACGACCCGGCGACGCGGTATTTGAAACCGACGATCTTGTCGGCCAGCAGCGATGCCGAGATGCTGTCGCGATAGACAGGGCGGTAGAGATCGTGCCGGACGTCTTCCTCGCGCGTCCAGACGATCTTGACGGGTCGATCGACCTCGGCGCCGATGCGGACCGCGACTTCGATCATGTCGACTTCCAGCCTGCGCCCGAATCCGCCGCCGAGCAGATGCTGATGGATCGTCACCTTGTCGTCCGGCACGCCGGCCGCTTTCGCCGCGACCGATTGAGCGCGGGCGATGATCTGCGTTCCGACCCAGACGTCACATGCGTCAGGCGTGACATGAACGGTGCAGTTCAGCGGCTCCATCGTCGCATGGGCGAGGAATGGCATCTCGTAGGAGGCGTTATACCGGTCGCCCTGGGCAAGGCCCGCGCCGATATCGCCGACGGATTTTGCGATCACGCCTTCGCTATCGTCGGAAGCGCGAAGATGCTCCCAGATGTCGCTGGAGCTAATGTTCGCGTTCTTGCCTTCGTCCCAGGTGATCTTCAGTATTTCGAGTCCGCGCTTGGCGGCCCACATATGGTCGCCGACGACCGCGACCACATCGTCCAGCACGACGATCTGTCGGACGCCGGGCATTTTCATCGCTTTCGCCTGGTCGCTGACGTCGGCAACCTTGCCGCCAAGAACCGGGCATTGCGCCAAAGTCGCGAATTTCATGCCGGGCAGCCACGTGTCGATGCCGTAGACCACCTTGCCATTGACCTTGTCGGGCGTATCGAGCCGCTTCAGGGGCTTTCCGACCAGAACGAAATCCTTCGGGTCCTTCAGCGGAGCATCTTCCGGCGGCGATAGTTGGCTCGCCGGCTCAACGAGCTCGCCGTAGCCGAGCTTGCGACCGGTTTCCTTGTGAAGCACCGCGCCATGGGCGGCGCTGCAG
>NZ_JBAURI010000641.1:0-1844 GCF_049581145.1 Bradyrhizobium sp. | reverse complement strand
GGAAAGCCATCGCCAAGCCCTGCTCGCTTGCATGAGAGAATGCGATGCGCGAAACAGGGCGGACTCGATAGCAATCGATGTTGAAATCATCCAGACCAAGCGAGGACGAAGATGGCAGGTACGGTTGAACAGAAACTGGCGGAACTGGGTATTAAGCTGCCCTCACCCGCGGCTCCCGTGGCGAATTACGTCGGCTTCGTCCGCACCGGCAACCTGCTGTTCGTGTCCGGCCAGGTCTGTTTCGACGCGCAGGGCAAGCTGATCGCCAAGGGCAAGCTCGGCGCCGGTGTCACCGTCGAGCAGGGTAATGCGGCGGCGCGCGGCTGCGCCATCAACCTTCTCGCCCAGATCAAGGCCGCGGTCGGCGATCTCGACCAGGTGACGCGCGTGGTCCGGCTTGGCGGCTTCGTCAACTCGGCGCCGGATTTTCTCGACGGACCCAAGGTCCTCAATGGCGCGTCCGATCTGATGGTCCAGGTTTTCGGCGACAAGGGCCGTCATGCCCGCACCACGGTCGGCGTCGCATCGCTGCCGGCGGACGCGTCTGTCGAGGTCGAGGGACTGTTCGAGGTATCGTGAGGCGGAGACGGCTGTTGCGCGCACCGGACTGGCTGACGGCGCGGCCGGTGGCCCACCGCGGCCTGCATGATGCCGCACACGGCATCATCGAGAACATGCCGGGCGCGGCAGAGGCCGCGGTCGCCGGCAATTTCGCCATCGAATGCGATATCCAGCTCACCGCCGATGGCGAGGCCATGGTGCATCACGACGACGAGCTTGGCCGGCTCACCGACGGCCGGGGCCCGCTGCTTGCGAAAACCACAGCCGAGCTCAAGGCGGTGGCGTTCAAGGGCACCGCCGAGCGGATGATGACGCTCTCCGATCTGTGCAAACTGGTCGCCGGCCGGGTCCCGCTGGTGATCGAGGTGAAGAGCCATTTCGATCGCGATCGCACCCTGGTCCAACGCATGGCCGAGGTACTGTCGTCCTATCCGGGTGCGGCGGCCGGCATGTCCTTTGACCCGGATCAGGTCAAGGCCTTGCGCGAGTTCCTGCCCTTGCGCCCGCGCGGCATCGTCGCCGAGCGCCATTATACCGAACAGGACTGGCCGGAGGCATCGGCTGGCCAGCGCCGCGAAATGACGCATCTGCGCCACTTCCTGCGCACACAGCCGGATTTCGTCGCCTACGGGGTCAACGAGTTGCCGTCAGCCGCGCCCTGGATCGCCCGCAATATTTTCGGCTGCCCACTCCTGACCTGGACTGTGCGTACCCAGGAGCAGCGTGTCCGCGCGGCGCGTTATGCCGACCAGATGATTTTTGAGGGATTTCGGCCGGACGCGTAACGCGTCGTGTTCCACGAGGTGAAGCGGCGAGCGGCGACAATCGGGCTGATCGCCGGCGCCGTGACGGCAACTGGCCTTGAAGTCTTCGCTGCAATGCACGATCTTGAAGAAGCGGGTCAGACAAAAATCCTCGATGGCGTCATCTGAAATTACCCTCGAAGCGGTGCCTTCCGTCGGCGACGTCCCGGCCGAGGACTGGGATGCCTGTGCCAATCCGCAGGCCGATCCCAAACATGCCAATGACTTGGACGCGCTCACCTCACCGATCGCCGCAGCCGATTCCTGCATTCATTCAAGAAGCGCCTATAACCCATTCGTCTCGCACGCGTTTTTCTCCAGCCTGGAATCCTCTGGCTCGGCCGTGGCACGGACCGGCTGGGGGCCGCGGCATCTCTTGGCGAAGGTGGACGGCCGGATCGCCGGCATCGTCCCCTGCTATCTGAAATCGCATTCGCAGGGCGAGTACGTGTTCGACCGCGGCTGGGCCGATGCCTATCA
>NZ_JBAURI010000640.1:0-3895 GCF_049581145.1 Bradyrhizobium sp. | reverse complement strand
GGTGAGGAGAGTGCTTTCGCCGCGGCTTCCGAAACCGTCGACATCGCAGCCAGAATCTCATCGCCCAGGTCTGTCAGGATTTGATTGCGGTCGGCCTTTCCGGACAAAATATCGAATTCACTCATCTTAGCGTTGTCTCGGCGGAATGGCACACCTATCTAAGTCAGGCTCCGGCATCGCAACGGTGCCGGCATCAGCAAATCGAAGGAAGGGGAAGTTAGGGGGCTCGAGGTCATCGAGCAGTCCGATCTGCATCGCTGGGCTGGGCTTTATTGCTGAATGGTCCGCACCAAACATTCCAGCACACTCAGTATCAAAATCCGTTACGAGTCCGGTGCCGCGCTAGGTTTAAGCAATGGTGCTCCTGTAGACCAGACAGTCTTGGCGCTGAGTCGAGCCCGAGTGCCTCCCGCTCCTTGGTCCCCAACCTGCCGCTCACTAAGACCGTGCCGTCGTCCGCAAAACTCACCAGACCACGGTCGAACGCCGCGTCCCAAAGGGCGGAAAGCAACAACCCGTTGTAGACATCTAGGCGTTCTTCGTCAGTGCAATCCGCCCAAGGCACGATATGGGAGGCGCGGAGCAGGGCGGGCTCCGTGATTCCCGTAATTGGGCAGCGTCCACCCCAGTAATCCATTAAGGCATCCCGAAAGATGTCCTGACCAATGCGTTGGACTACTAATCGCTCGGCTTCGGTCGTGCGAGGCAGCTTCGCTGTCGCCTTGCGAAAACGCTCGAGAGGCGCATCAGGCAGACTCACCGACAGTTTGTAGACGCGATCGAGTGCGGCGTAGAGATCCGGAAGCGTCGGAAAGCTGAGAGTTAGAAGTCCTGGACCCGATATGGGTAATTGCGAAGAGACACCGATCTCATGAGCTACACCGGAATGGTCGATGGACAGCAACCACGGCCCTTTGCCGGAACAGCTCCCAATCCAGATCGAACCAGGCGCCGAGGTTGAGCTATATTGCAGCCAACCCCCGCTGATACCGCGTTCAAGCCGATAGCCGTTCTCCGAAGCCGCCTTTTGCGCCTCGGTGCGCGCGATAAAGCCGGGCGGGCTTTCGAGAGCCATGACCATCGTCAGTTCCGGCCCGGCGTCATGTATGCGCCGGCAGGGCGACGGGATCGTCCGTAGTGTTGGGTGTTGGCCAGACCTTGATCGCGAGTTCGGCCAATCGCTGCGCTCGCCTTACAATAGCTTGCTCGTCCCATCGCGACTCCGCCGCGACGTCCTGATTGAGCCGCAATAGTGATGCATGAAGGCGTGCCTTCTTTTCCGGATCGAATGCGTAGTTCAGGACTTCGATATTCGCCGGCTTTGTGAGAAGCGTCAGGTTGCCCAGCACGTGGACTACGGCCTTACGCCGTTCGACCATCGTGCGCTGTTCATCGGAGAGTCCGTATATCAGATCAGGTGGCGCATTCGAACCGTCAGGAAGTGGCCAATGCTCATACCAGGTTTGCGGAAGGATGTGTTCGATTTCGAGGTCCGGCTTGAGGCCCTCGACCTCATCATATTCGTCGCGCGACTCGAACTCGAGTTCACGGAAAATGTGCCGCAAGCGCGGACGTGGTATGTCCTCATACGCTGATTTGGTCGCGAAGGCTTGGCTCAGGTCTTGATCGCTGGGGAATAAATTGGATGATCCGCTAAACTCCGTGAAGGCGATGCGTAGCGCCTCGAGCGATCCACCGCTTTCACGAGCAATCGTAGCCAGGCGAAGGAATGTCGTGTTGTAATTTTTCGGAGTCAGGCCGCAGATCGCCCGGCGGACCACGTAGGACTCGATCAGCCGGTACACCGCCTGTCGCGCATGCTCATCTGAAGTCGCGGCGTTCAAAGCGAACACCAAGGGATAGGCCGTTCGCATTTCGAAGACCTCAAGCGCATAGGCAAGCCTTGCTAGCGGCCCAGGCTCAGACGAAACTAGGGCACGGTACGTTGGCGCATGCTTCCGCAAAACCTGAAGTTCTGCTTCAACACTCGGGTACTTGCGATCTGTGCTGTAGCGTTTGTAAGCGGCATACAATTCGTTGAGCAGCGTCTCCTTTCCGGTCTCCGCGGCGAGGGTATTGGCAAGGAAGAAGTCCATCCGCGGTTTGGTAATGCGTCCCTGAGTGGCTCTTTCTTTCCAGAACGGTGTCTCGAACATTGCCCAACCCGTGTCCATCAGGTCCTCGATGTTCTCGTTGTTGCGCGCGGCCCGATGAAAAACGTCGTTGCGGACGAGATCCATCGCAGCCAGCGGCTCGCCGCCGAAATTGAGGGTCTCAAAGATGACCTGAGCGTCGTCCGTTTCCGCCAGCGTGATAACGATCAGGTGCATATCCTGAAGCATTGCTTCGAGTAGCGCTCGCAGCCGCATACCGGGGTTGTCTGCCTCATCAATGAACTCAGCAGATCTCTCTCGGATGTACCACCAAGCTGCTAGCGGCTTCGGCGGAGACACGCCCTTTTTTCTGAGCTGTCCAGCCTGAGTGAAGTACGGTGCGTAGGCCTCTTGCAGTGCGGCAAGTGGCATCGTCATTAGTTCGCGAAAAAGCGACCGGTCCAGCCGAGTGGGTTCAAGTTTGAAGCGCTCAGATCTTTTGTCCTGCATTGACGCTTCGTCGAGATTGAAGAGCAATGGTCGGATTTGATCGGCAATCGACTGCTCATCACGTTCGAGCGCGAGGTCGCGCAGCGCTGCGAGCGCGATCTGAAACGTCGTGATGCGTTGCTGGCCATCGACAATGTCGAACACTGGAATACGGCCGAACACAAAGCCGGAGCGCGGGATGAGCAGTAGTGCACCCATATAGTGGAGGAAGCGCGCCGGCTCGCTGGCAAGACGCCCCTCCGCCTTGGCCTCAACATAGTCCATCAGCGTATCGATCTGGCGCTCAGGTGTCCACTCGTAGGTGCGCTGATAGATTGGTACGACGAGGCGCTTTGAATCGGCGAATACACCCCCGATAGCCATGTCCCGCGGCTCCATCTAACTTTTCCCCCAGATCGTTCCTTGGTTGTGTAATTCTTCCTTTGGCGATCGTTCGCCGCAAGCTCTGACCTAGCGATGCAGCATTCATCTTAACGTCGGATTCTTTGGTCTGCAGCCCACGGAAGTTTCTAACGCTAATCTGCTCGGCCCGCGAGTTCCAGTTCTTGTCTAACCCGATATGCTCGTCCAAGTCGAATTGCCGTCAAAATCGAATCGTAAATATCAAGTACGCATTGCTTGGTTTTGAATTCGCCGAATGTCTGCTCTTCCTTCCTCCGAACACCCGGAAATGAATCCAGAACATGTGCAATAGCGTCACGCGGAGTGGAGAAATATCTTTGCAATTTTGCAAAACGATTCTCTCGCTCAGCTTCCTTCCAGGCTCCGTCCGGAGTGCTCGGAAAATAAAGATGAAAGAACGCGGCGTCCAACTCGCACCGAAGCAAGAAGCGGCGCCGTTCGTCCCAAGTAAACGGCTGACCAGAAAATCCGCAACCTTCTGCAAAGGAGTTAAGGTCGTGAGCCGTATAGATTAGCTCAAGGGCTCTCGGTAATATCCAATCCTCGACTGTCTGAATCTGGTCTGCCCACGGGCATTTCTGAGCAAACGCATTCGGTGGAAGAACGGCAAGCTGTTCCACGATGTAACCACCCAAATTCGTCCCTCCTATTTTCTGTCGTGCAACATAGTCGAACACAAAAGAAGATAAGTTCGCCACTAAACAGGCTACTTCCGGTGCAGGGAAACGAACAAACACTGACGGTAATTTGTCATTCGAAGGAAGGCGGGGTCGAACTGAAAATATTGCGGTCCGTTCGTTCGTCGCGTTTGTTACGTCGCGCATCGACAAAAACCAGGCAGGATTCCAATTCCTGCCGTCCATACGGTCTACAAATGATGAATGCCTCAC
>NZ_JBAURI010000639.1:0-2800 GCF_049581145.1 Bradyrhizobium sp. | reverse complement strand
CTCCCGGGGGACGTCCGCCGGGCGGCGCAACCGCCCCCTCCTCAACCGGAAGCTGGCCGCCGCCGAGCGGGCGTGGGGCACCGGGCGCGGACGGATTCTGGTTCGGATCGAACGCATCGCCGCGTCGCTGGCCTGCGGGCGGCTCCTGCACGATCGGCGCCGGCGCTGCGATCTGCGATTGGCCATAAGGCTGTTGACCGTAGCCCGGCTGAGATTGCCCATAGCCGGTCTGAGCTGGCGCATAGCCCGGCTGGGGCGGCGCATAACCGCCGCCCTGGACCGGCGGACTGTAGGCCGGCGGGGCCTGCACGGGAGGCGCCGCCGCCACCGACGGGGCACCTGGTGCGGGTTGCGCGCCGCCCTGCAGCTGGCGCAGGCGATCTTCGAGCTGGCGGTTGCGGTACTGCAACTCCTCGTTCTGACCGGTGAGCTGGCGCAACTGCTCTTCCAGCCGCTGGATACGCATTTCCGGGTCGTCGTCGGTCGATTGCGCCAAGGATTGCGCGAAGGCCCGCGAGGACCACGCCTGCTGCGACAGCACCAGAAGCCCGGCGATTGCCGCGGCGCGGGTCAGTTGATGAAATCTGGATGACATCTTGCCCGGATGAGGAATCGGCACATCGAAAGCGCCAGACATTGGGGGACGGAGTACGCCAAAAATGTGACTCCTTCAAACGCCTTCGCAAACGACTTTGACGCACCCGAACGGCTTGGCGCAGCCGAACGGCAACGCCGGCGCTCGAGGCGCCGGCAGCAAATCTTGCGAAAGTCTTACAGGCGGCTTCCCTCAGGAACTCGCGTTCAGGACCGTCACCGCACGGCGGTTCTGCGACCAGCATGAGATGTCGTTGCAGACTGCGACCGGGCGTTCCTTGCCGTAGGAGATCGTCCGCATCCGGCTCGGATCGATGCCGCGCGAGGTCAGGAAGGTGCGGACCGATTGTGCGCGGCGGGCGCCGAGTGCGATATTGTATTCCCGGGTGCCGCGTTCATCCGCATGGCCTTCAATGGTGAAGCTGTAACGCGGATAGCTCTGCAGCCACTGTACCTGCTTTTCCAGGGTCGCGATCGCCTGCGGGGTCAGGTCGGTCTGGTCGCTCTCGAAAAACACGCGATCGCCGACATTAACCACGAAATCCTGCTGGCTGCCCGGCGTCGCGGCACTGGCCATCGCGTCGGCTCCCAGGTTCTTGTTGGCACAAGCACCCATCGAGAGCGCCACCGCGAGGACCGCGGCGAGCCTCAATCCCTGGAGGATACGCATTTGGTGTTTCATTCCAGAGCCTCCACGCTCACGTCTTTAGACTGTCATCCGGTCTACAGGGCGATGGTTAAGCGAACGTTCCGTCAACCTTGATGGGTCGTTGCCGAACCCGATCAAATGCCGGGAACCGTTGAAAAGCACCCGCGATGGTTAATGGGTTGTAAATGTGGCGCGAGGGTGAGGCAAGCAACCTTGTGCACCGCGACCGGTCCGGGTCTGGATGGATTTTTCCGAAATACGACACAAAGGCAACAGCCGTGGGAAGCCGCCCGCAGCTTTGCCCAAAGAACGGGCGCCAAAAGCGGCCGCTGTCAGGATTGCGCGGCGGTCGACACCTGTTCTGGGGCCGGAACGACCCATTTTGACGCCAGCTCTCCCTTGCGCTCAAACAGCATTCGCCGCTCGAAAGCACTCGAACGCATGAAGGGGAAGCGCTGGAACACCCGGTCCCGAATCTCGGGATATTTTGCGGCCACCAGACCCACGGGCTTGATCAGCCCCGGGTACAGCCTTGGCTCTCCCCAGGGCTCCTGCAGAAAAACCTTGCGATAAAATGCCCGGTGTTCGGGGCGCACATTGGCGAGGCCGATATCGGCGTTGAAATGCGCGCAAGCGATATAGCCGAGCCGCACGGTGACATAGGGAAGCTCGGGGAATGTTCGGGCTTTCTCAGGATCGGCGACGAAACGGGTGGGATCGATGATGATCTTTCCGCGCTCCAGTTCCGGATGCAGCAGATCGGAAAACATTTCAGATGAGGGAGATCCCCGCCACTCGGACGTCAGCACGCTGATCCGAATGGAACTATAAAGCTCGCCGCGGAGGTAGATGCCGAAAGTGAAATTGTTCGGCAGGTCGTCGTAGCGGTCAGTGACGCGCCCGGTTTCCGAGGGCAGGATGGCGCCCTCGCGCAAATAGGCGCGGTAGCGCAGGCGATAAATCCTGTCTTTTTCCTCTGGCGTGTCGGCGCGGCGATAATCGACGTGTTCGAGAAGATCCGTACTGCGTTCCGGAACGACCCGGATAGCTTCGGCCGCAGACCTCATTCCGAACACCCTCCAACGCCAACGCAACTGACTAAGCAACTTCCGAGCGAGTGCAGGAAGATTAACATCCCCTTAACGATGATGCAAAGGTATCGATGTAATAGGGTTAACGCGATCAGAGATATTCGATTGAAAACACTCAGTCCACAACTGACGCGGGGCCAGAATAGCTACTTTCCGGCGCAAAATTCAGTCAAGCTGGCCTTGGACTAGAATCGTCCTGTATGCGGAAAACTGCAAGGTCGGACAGAATCGGAATTGACGTTGGTCGCTTTCGTTGATTCATTCTTATGAATGATTCGAGAGCAAACTCTGCGAGCACGCGAAAAGCTGGTCGGCAAATTGCCGATCACCGGCGAAATGCTTCGTGGCTCGCTGCTGGAGCGCACGGTCCGGCATACCAAAGATTGCCCGAAATGCGCGCGCGGCGAAGGACATCATGTCTTCGTTCTGACGGTGAGCTATCCCGGCGGACGCACCCGGCAAATCA
>NZ_JBAURI010000638.1:0-2139 GCF_049581145.1 Bradyrhizobium sp. | reverse complement strand
CCGCTGCGGACGGCTCTACTGACAAACTGCACCTGCATGAAATTGGTCATCGCCAACGCGATACCCGCGGCGAGGCAAAATGCGGCGCTGAATCCAGCAACCGTGCCAAGGCTCAACAAGAATCGCCTGTCTTGCGGTGGAGGTGGCATCACGACGGGGTCGAGCGTCCCCATACCGGCCCCGTAGGGAATTTCTTCAAATTCCGTCCTCTGCCCGCGCGATGGCACCGTTGTGAACTCCACCTCGATGTCGGCCTGTTGGTCGATGGACGGCCGATGCCTCTGCGCCGAGCGCCAGCTTGTCTCGTGCTGCTTGGTCAGCGCGGCAACTCTCTCCTGAATACGGCGTACCTCGTTGTGCTGCTGAAGATCTCCGATCCCGGGCGGGACGCTTGCAGCCAGCCCCTCGGCATTTTCACCGTGTTTTGGGACACCCATCACCAACCTCCCGACGACCGACCCGGCATGATCGCGCGGCGCGTCTAGTGCTGTTTGCGATCAGAGCATCAACCCGCCCATCGACGGGCCCTGGTACGTTGCTTGAGCGGTTTTGCTTCCTTGGCAGTATGCCGGCGCGTCTTTCGCGCTGATTGGCCGCTGCAGTTTCGTTCTTTCGCAAGGTTGCGCCGAGATTTTTGGCGGCAACGTTAAGAGTCGAAGACCATTGTGTGTTTATTTTCGGGCGAGGCGCGCGGTCGTGCACCAGCCGCCACGGCGCTTCGCATCCTCGCCGTCGGCGCCCCAACACTTCTGACGGCCGATCTCATGGGTCGTTCAGATCTGGAAGTCGCGGATATATTCGGTCGTATGGTGCTTGCCTGGCGAGAGCAGCACTTGGCATTCTACAGATCGAACGACGCTCGCCATGACTGCCATCGCGCGCTGCCGAACGTCGGCGCCCGGAGGCCGCGTCGAACAGTGCGAGCACGTGGCGAACGACGGATCGCGAAGAACACCTGCCACTTCCGCGATTGCCCCAAGTGTTGGTGGCTCCCGGAGCGGAATGGATCGAGGCTCGGCGAGAACAGAGCAATTCGATACCCGGCATTTCCTGTCATCTTCACCGTTCCCGTCGCCTTTGATGAGGCTTGCCGCTGTTTCTGATAGGGGCATACGTCTTTGTTATCGCCTTCGGTGCACTGTCTATCGCAGTAGTAATCCATCACGTTGTTCACGCGATCGATGACCTCAGGTTCTTCTTGCGGTTTTGCCCGTACAAGTTGGCGCCATCGTCTCCGTCCCCGGACCCATCCTTCGGCCGGAGCTCTTGAGCCAGGCCAGGCCGCGATCAACGCGGACGTACAAAGATACCGGCCCCAAAATATAGGGTCTAATTTCAGCCGCGTTTAAGGGCGTTCTATTAGCAGCATCATGCTGCCGAGATGTTGAGGGGGAGGTATCATGGCTGAGGTTTCCCGCGCGTTGATCTGCATTGGAGTGGCGGTTCTCGCGTGTGGCGCAAGTGCGCAGCAGAAAGGACCAGTTCAGCGGTCAAGAGTCCTGGTTCAGCAGCCAAGCGTCCCGGAAGAGCAAAGAGGCCCGGCTCAAATCGGAGGGTTACCCGAGCGTGACGCGCTCAATGCCGGCACGGTTACTGTGATCACGGCGCCGATCGGCGGTCCGATGTCGATCATGGGTTCGGATATGGCGGCCGTGCTCGACAATGGCGACGAACTTCGGGTGCTGCCAATTCTCGGCAAGGGCTCGGCCCAGAATCTCATCGACATCATCCGGCTGAAGAATATCGACATGGGATTCGTCACGTCGGACGCGATGGAATTCGTGAAGACGGAATACAACATACCGGACATCAACAAGCGGGTCCGGTACATCGCGCCGTTGTTCCACAACGATATTCACATCGTGGCGCGTCGGGAGATCCGAACACTTCAGGATCTCGCCGGTAAGCGGGTTTTCGCCGAACGCAGCATCGGGCTACCGGCGGCGCGGATCATCTTTCGTCGTATGGGGATCGAGGTGGCGGATATCGATTCGCAAACCGATCCTGATGGCGGCTTGCAGAAGCTGCTCAGCGGCGAGCGGGACGCCTGGGTCGCGAGCGTCTCGAAGAACTCGCCGGTCATCAAGAATATCAAGAACGAGGGCGGCAACTTCCATCTGCTCACCGTTCCCTACGAGC
>NZ_JBAURI010000637.1:0-3104 GCF_049581145.1 Bradyrhizobium sp. | reverse complement strand
ATCAACGCCCATACCGTAGACATCGCGACCAACTGGCTGCCGAGCGTGCGGGTGCTCGGCGACTTGCGCGCCAATATCAATCTCTTTCGGGTCGCGCTTCGCGCGCATGTGATGGCGGAGACGCCGGAGGCAAAGCAGTCGGGCGAAAAGAGATTATCCGGCATTCTCGACAACATTGCCGAGAACCGCAAGACCTACGAACCAATGATTACCTCGCCGGAGGAACGCGCGATCTACGAAAACTGGTCCCGCGCCTGGGACAAATATATGAAAGGCGTCCAGCAAGTCATGCAGGAATCGCGCGACAGCGTCGGTCGCATTCCGCACGAGGCCAGCGAGTTGCTGACCAAATCGGTTGCGGTGATGGCTGCCGACTCGGACCAGTTCCTGAAGAAGGATATCGATCTCAACGATGCCGGCGCTGATACCGCAACGAAGCAGGCGGCCGACGGTTACGATGCTGCGTCCTGGATGGTGCTGGGTATTATCATCGCGGCCATGATTGCCGGCGGCGTCGTCGGCTTCTTCCTCGTTCGCGACGTGTCGCGCGGCATCCAATCCGTCGTCAGGCCGATGCAGGCGCTGGGCAGCGGTGACTTGGCCGCCGAGGTGCCGCATCGCGGCGAGAAGACCGAGATCGGCGCGATGGCCGATACGCTGCAAGTGTTCAAGGAGACGCTGATCGCGAAAAAGGCCGCCGACGAGGCCGCCGCGCACGAGGCCGAAGCCAAGATCGAGCGCGGGCGGCGAGTCGACCAGATCACCCGCGAGTTTGAATCGATGATCGGCGAAATCGTGGATACCGTATCGACGGCCTCGATGCAGCTCGAAAATTCCGCCGGCAGCCTGACCTCGACCGCGAACCGAGGGCAGCAGCTGTCCACCGTGGTCGCGGCCGCCTCGGAGGAGGCGTCCGCCAACGTTCAATCAGTGGCATCGGCCACGGAGGAATTGAGCTCGTCGGTCAAGGAGATCAGCCGCCAGGTGCAGGAATCGGCGCGAATCGCCGGCGACGCCGTCGGTCAGGCGCGCACCACCACCGAACGCGTCAGCGAACTGTCGCAGGCGGCGAACCGGATCGGCGACGTGGTCGAATTGATCAACACCATCGCCGGACAGACCAACCTGTTGGCCCTGAACGCGACGATCGAGGCCGCGCGCGCCGGCGAGGCCGGACGCGGGTTTGCGGTCGTGGCCTCCGAGGTCAAGGCGCTGGCCGAACAGACCGCCAAGGCGACCGGCGAAATCGGCGAACAGGTCGCCGGCATTCAGGCGGCGACCCAGCATTCGGTTGGCGCAATTAAGGAGATTTCCGGCACCATCGAAAAACTGTCCGAGATTTCCTCGGCGATCGCCGCCGCCGTCGAAGAGCAGGGCGTCGCGACCCAGGAAATTTCCCGCAACGTGCAGCAGGCCGCCCAGGGCACCCAGCAGGTCTCGTCCAACATCAGCGACGTGCAGCGGGGCGCCAGCGAGACCGGATCGGCCTCCTCGCAGGTCCTTTCAGCGGCGCAATCCTTGTCGGGCGACAGCAACCGGCTCAAGCTCGAAGTCGGCAAGTTCCTGGATACGGTGCGAGCGGCCTGAGCGATTAGGGCGCGGCCTCTGGCGGCGCCGTTCGCCTGCGGAACAGGATGCGCTGGTACAGCCAGCCGATGGCGACCAGCACCAGGCCGAGGCCGATGAACGACAGCGCGCGGTAGACGCCCTCCAGGGCCGACATGTCGATGAGGAACGCTTTCAGGATCGTCAGCGCGATCACGGCTGCCGACGCCAGCCGGGCGCGCTGCGAATTGAGGAGGATGCCGATCCCGAGCAGCGCGACGCCCGTGATCAGCCAGGCGATCGAATAGCTGTACTGCTCCGGGTCGGTCGGCGCTGCGCCGTTCAACAATGGACCTTGATAGAGCCTGCGGATTTCGAGCGAGACATAAGCGAGCGCGAACAGCAACGCCGCTCCCGCGATGGCGTTGGCGTAGGCGGCGCTGCGCCGGCCGGCCACCGCGTACGACAACAGCAGCATCAAGATCGCCGGCAGCGCATAGCCCAGCAGCAGCGGATTGATGAAGCGCCCGGCGATCTCGATCGACCAGAGCAGCGGGTTTGCCAGCAGCAACAGCCCGAACAGGCTTGAAAGTCCGGCGAAAGCCGTGAGCAGGACGGCGCCGATGTCGTGGACGATGCTGCCGGTCTTGACGCGCAATCGCTCGAGCCCGATCGCCATCGCAAGCGCCGCGCAGACGTCGAGCGCGATCTCCGTCAGCGACGAGGCGGCGCGGTAGACGTCGCCGCCATTGATGGCGTGGCGGATTTCCATGAACGCCAACAGCACCGTGAACAGGATCGCCGCGGCCTCGACCGCGCGCAGCGGCGCATCGTCGCCGCGGCGGCGCAGGAAATGGCTCGCGGCCCAGAACGACAGCGCGGGGATGCCATAGCCCCACAACAGCCAGTTGAAGATCGGCGTGGTGCCGACGGCATCGCCGACAATGCGCGGCTCGTAGCCGATCCTTGCGACCACGATGCCGGCGAAGATCGCGGCGAGCCAGCGCAGGAACGGAATCGCCCGCTGCATCGCGATCCAGGCGGTCCCTGCCGACATCAGCGCCAGCGCGACGGTGAGCCAGCCGTTGTCCAGTGCGAAGGTCAGCGCCAGCGCCAGTGCGCCGAGCGTGCCGGTCGCGAACAACGCGGTCGAGATCATCGATCCGGGCCGGTTGTCGCGCCGGGTCAGGACTTCGGTCGCGCCGCCGAAGGCGGCCGCCAGCAGCAGGGCAAGGATCGCGAACGGGATCGAACGGTCGAGATGCGCGAGGCGCGCGTACAGCGCGATCAGCAAGGCGAGCGGCGTGAACACCGCAACTCCCGACCAGATCACCGGGATGATGGCGTTCCTCGAGCGGCCCTGCGCGAGCAATCCCGCGGCACCGAAGCCGATCGCGCACATCGCCGCGGTGACAAGATGCAGTGTGACGGATCCGGCGGTGGCAGCAGGGCCGCCAATGCCGGGGAGCGGTCCGCCGGGCAGCACCAGGAGATCCGGATTGCCGCGCACGGCCCATTCGGCGAACACGACAAAGACCAGGAGCGCCGCGGCGCCGAGG
>NZ_JBAURI010000636.1:0-2496 GCF_049581145.1 Bradyrhizobium sp. | reverse complement strand
TGATTTGCCGGGTGCGTCCGCCGGGATAGCTCACCGTCAGAACGAAGACATGATGTCCTTCGCCGCGCGCGCATTTCGGGCAATCTTTGGTATGCCGGACCGTGCGCTCCAGCAGCGAGCCACGAAGTATTTCGCCGGTGATCGGCAATTTGCCGACCAGCTTCTGGCGCGCTCGCAGAGTTTGCTCTCGAATCATTCATAAGAATGAATCAGGCAAAGCGACCGACGTCAATTCGTTTCCGTTCGACCTTGCAGTTTTCCGCATACAGGGCGATTCTACCCGCAGGCCAACCAGACCGATCTTTGCGCCGGAAAGTAGCTAAGCAATATTTGTCCACCGGCACTATAGCCGTATGATGGTGCCGACCCGACCCGCTGGCGCCGCAGCAGTGCGACAGCAACATCGCGTTGACATGTGCGCCACATGTGTTTATGTTTACCACATGCCCGCGATGATCCAAATTCGCAATGTTCCGGATGCGTTGCACCGCCGGCTCAAATCGCGCGCGGCGCTGGCGGGCATGTCGCTCTCCGATTACCTGCTCAGGGAGATTCGCCAAGTCGCCGAGCGGCCGACGCTCGATGAATTGCGCGCGCGCCTGGAGCGCCGCCCCGGAATGACCCCCTCGGTCTCGCCAGCCCAGGCAATCCGCGCTGAACGTGATCGCCAATGATCGTCGTCGACGCCTCGGCCTTGCTCGAGGCGCTCCTCCGCACACCGGCGGCACGGGCGGTGGAAGAACGGCTATTCGAACCTCGACAGACGCTGCATGCGCCTCATCTGCTCGATATCGAAGTTGCGCAGGTCGTCCGCCGGTATGCCGCAAAGGGCGAGATCGACAGCGAACGCGGCCGCGCCGCTCTCGCCGACCTCGCTGACTTTCCCGTCCGCCGATACCCGCATGATTTCCTTTTGCCGCGTGTCTGGGATTTGCGGAACAATCTCACGGCCTATGATGCCGTCTACGTCGCCCTTGCCGAAGCGCTCGACGCTCCGTTGCTGACGCGCGACCAGCGTCTCGCCGCTGCGGCTGGCCACCATGCGCGAGTCGAACTGGTATGAACCCGAACAGACGCCTGGAACGAGCCATCGAATGGCCGAAGGCCGCCGGATAGCGCGGCGGGCCGCAGCGTAGATCTGGCAGGCCACGAACGATGCAGGTGAGCACCACGTTTACGCCATAGCGCTCCATTGATCCGCCGGCCGATCAGAAATCGCTCACCCATGGCTGAGATCGTGTCGAACCGGCTTTCGAGTGTGTATAGAGTGGTCAACCTATACACAAAGACCGGTCAGCCGTGATGCGAACCAATATAGAGATCGATGATGAGTTGCTATCCCAGGCCATGACGGCGACGGGCTTGGCGACCAAACGCGCCACGGTTGAAGAGGGCTTGCGGCTGCTGGTCCGACTGCGGAAACAGACAAAGGCGCTTGCGGAACTCGAGGGATTGGGTTGGGAGGGCGATCTCGAGCAGATGCGCCAAGGTCGGCCGCCGCGCCGGTCGTGATTCGTGTCGATAGCTCCGTCTGGATCGCTCACCTGCGCGGCTTGCGTCAGTACGCGATCGTGCGCCTCCTGGATGCCAATCTAGCCGCTCGCGCCGCCCGGAACTATCGCAGGCTGCGCGAACTGGGCGTCACGATCCACAAAACCACCGACATGATCATCGGCACCTTTTGCATCGAGCATCGTCATGCATTGCTGCACGATGACCGCGATTTTGCACCGATGGAGGAGCATCTTGGCCTCAAGGTCGTGTGAACCAGCTCCTGAAGGCTATCGTCTTTTGGCCTGACCTGTGGCCGGTGAATGAGGCCTACTCTTCTTTCTTCGACGCCGCAGGCTGAATGACGCGTGCTCCTGCTTGACGACGGTCGGGCGAACCCGTTGATGTCCATTGGTCGGGCTACTTCCGAAGCGGCTGGCCGGCGACCGGACGACGGGAGACAGCCCCAAGCGGATGTCGCTCCATTTGCCTGCATTGCGCAAGATGCCCGGTTGGGAATGTGCTCTACTAATCGTGCTGGTGAGGAATCAGTCTCGGAAAGACATTCGAGATCGATCATCGTCGGTTCGTCACGTTATGCGATTGCCGATATCAAAGCTGGCCATCGTTCCTTCATTGACCAATTCTCTGGTGCAGAACAGATGAAAATCGGTCTCGCGCATTTTGCCGAAAGCGTCATCGTATCTGATCTCGCCGACGACATAGATCGCATGCGTTCCCGTTAGGAGCGCAATCAGCGTGGCATCGTTCAAGGGCTTGTCGATACCGGTGCTCATATTGATTTCCCCTCCAGGCGCGATAGCTCCGGGTGGCGACGGCACCTGACCCCTTTCGGGCATCGGCGTCATTTTTGGGAATGTCGAAAACCCCATCTTGGCCCGATGCGTCACATTCCTCGCCGGCGTGACACCGGAATTTTTGATGGTGATGATGGCTCGCGGAGAGCCGCCGCTATTGAGCCCTTCAACCCGAACACTCTTGATC
>NZ_JBAURI010000635.1:0-10030 GCF_049581145.1 Bradyrhizobium sp. | reverse complement strand
GCGCAACCCTGCACTACGGCCGCCGCGGGCATATTCCAGTCGAGAAAACATCCGCCATGAGGCCAGATTGAGTGCTCCTGAAGTAGGCGCGGCGTCAGATTGAAAGCGACGATCCCCTCGGTGCTCGACGACACCTCGATCTGCTCGATGCCCTTCTTGAGGTGATCGAGCATGTTCTGCGTGTGCGGCGACCGGACGGTCTTCAGCGCGTAGCCATGCTTGGATCGCCTCAGTTCGGCGCTGGTGATGATGTCCGGGTTTTTCCCGTCGGATTTGATCGGATGATCGAGCTCGATGGTCAAGCCGGCGCCGAGGCAGAGACCGGCCCAGTAGAGTTCGATCAGCTTGTTGTACCCGTCCGGATAGGCCGGCGGCATTTCGGTCAGATGGATCGCCCCCTTGGTCAGCAGATCGAGATGAGGCACCAGATCCGCGAATTGCGGGAGTTGGCACACGTCGAGCATCTTCGCCGCCAAGTCGTGGGCGGCCAGACCGGTCGTGTATTCGTGTCTGAGCTCATCCGGACTTCCATTGAAGCCGGCCCGAACACGCTGCAACACTTTCCACATCGAGAGCATGTCCGCGCCGGTCTGCGCGTGCTTCGGAACGCTGATGCCGCATGACGACAATAGTTGTTCGAAGCGGTCAATCAGTTCGGACGCGGATTCGACGGTTGCGTCCACGTCCGTCCTCCTAACCGGCCAAGGCGCGCGGGGCGCGCATGTCTTCAAGAATTCGACCGGGCATCTGCACGTTGCCGACCGAGGCGACCATGACGGGCAAAAGGTCGACCAAGTCCGGCAAGCCGACGATGCCGTAGGAAGCCAAGCGGTCTACTTCTTCGCGCAGCCTCCCGACATCGTCCCAAGGCGCAGATCCATCGCCCCAGAACCAGGTCTGCCCGACGTGCTTAATCCATTCGGTTGCTGACACCTGGACCGGAGGTTGGCCCTCCCGAAGGCGCCATAACGGGGCATAGTCGCGGGAGAACAGCACGGTGCTTCCATCCGGCTCGACCCATGCGCCGTAGGCGAGGCGTAGGCGATGGGGAACGAACAGGGGCAGCGGGTCACGCGGGACGGCGATCTCGCTTCGGCCGCAAACCCCGCAGCGATTGTCGCTGATGATCTGGACCAGGTCGCTTCTTCCGGCATCGAAATTAGCGGTCAACAGGGCGACGCGCCGCGAAACCCCGAACGGGACACGAAGTCGGACGACCGTGCCGGCCATACCGGTCGAAGGCCAGCGACCGGACGCCTTCCAACATAGCGAGCGGATCACGAGATGGTCCTCGGATGTCGCGCCGTCGCCCGTCAATCGGGAGGCAAGCAGGGCCTGCTGCGCCAAGCCGTCGCCGATCCCAAGCGAGGCCGCGAGCCTGAGCGCCAAGCCGGCGGCCCGATCGTGGAACACGTCCGGAGGCAGTTGCTGATCCAAAGGCGTCGCCGCGCCCTCCGCGTGCGAATTTTCGAGTTCATGCCAATCGCGGTAGCCGACCGCTACCGCGAGACCGTTCTGCACCTTCGACAGCGGAATTGCACCATCGAGAAGGCGAACGAGCTTTTTGGCGGCCTTCTTTGGCCGGTCGAGATTCTGAAAATGGAAACGCATGACGTCCTCATCGCGGGCGCGCGACTTAGAGAGGCTGGTTCACTCGGCCCCAAGGCGCCCTATGAAAAGGGTGTCCATGAGGGATGAAGACGCGAAGATCGGGATCCTGCCCGAAAGGCTTCGCCAGCGTGAACGGCGTGGCCGGATCGGCCACCCGTCAAGATGTGGGCGATCCCCCATGATGTCAACCCGACGGACGTTGAAGGTCCTAAATCGGTCCTTCCGCTTGCGAACCTCGATGCGACGGTGCGCCGATCATTGGAGCACCGGGCCGGCGATGGCGGTGGTCTTGCGGATCCGGAAGGTGGTCTCGACCTGCTTGCCGGGCCAGTCCGGATGGGCAGCCTTCACGGTAAGGAGCTCAGACACCTTCATCGGTTTACCCCGCATGTTCGTTTCGAAGAAACGCTCGCCTTCGTCTTCGCAGGCGGCGCCCCAATCTCCGCGGCCGTCCTTGTTGATGAAAAACGGCCACCGTTCGGAACTCTTCATCTCGCCGCCGACGCCGGTGATCATGATACCGGGGGCCGGCATGCACGACGGCTCGCACAAGACGTACAGGATCGCTTCTTGGATTCCGGGGTCGTTCGCGGTGGGCAGACTTTCGATTTCGACGACGAGCATGGTCCTTGACGGCATCGCATTCATTCGAACCTCCTTCGCTTCGTTGGCTGAGGCAAAGTCCGACCGTTCGCGCCAACGGTAAGAAGGCGTGCCCGGCGGTTTCGCTTCGGTTTCTTCAGTCCTTGGGCAGAGAACGGATGTAGAGTGCCAATCGATCTGCTTCCCGTTGAGTGAGATCGCGTGGCAGTTTAAAGAGAACTTGTTCCTCATCCTCCCGAAGGGGGTACGAGTATTCCCTGAGATGGTCGCTTGCGAACGGCGTGTCGCTTCCGGTCTCGACCAAGATCTCTGTCTCGCCCCGCGCGACCTTTTCGATGCTACGCAAAGTGAAGAGCCAGCGGAGTCGCGTCTTGCTGCCGTGCCGGCCGATGATGCGGGTGCCGATCTTCACCTCGATGATCCCGCTGACTAGGTCCGCCATCTCGCGGCGGCTCGCTCCAATGGCTTCCTGGATCTCCTCGACCGTGGTCTCACGCGGCGTCGTCTCCTGCTCGCCGCACCATTTCAGAAAATCCAGAGTGGTCTTCCACGCCTCTTGATAGGCGGCGCGCAGTTGCTTGACCTCGTATTGATGCTTTACGGCCATCGACGTTCAGAGACCATCGGCTTGCCGCGTCAATGCACGGCCTCAACTTTCTCCATTATGGTAGCCAAATAAAAGGAGACCGTCAACAATCCTTTTTGAAATCGTTGCTATTTAGAGAAGACGCGGGTTTTCTTTAGTCGGCCGGAGCCGGACGAAAGCGCCGTCGCGGTTTAAGCGCGCTAGATGCGGGCGGAGAATCGCGTGAACGCCGTCAACGTCTGCCCGAGAGACTTGGAACCTGGGCTCCAATTTTTTTACCGGACGTTCCGATCGGAGGTCAGCTGCTGTCTATTGGCGCGAAACGCACGCCGGATGCCGGAACGATACGTACCGCTGAGTCACTAGTACAGTAGTATCCCGCTAGAATTCGAGCGAACCGGAGCTTGAAGGCGGCGCCCCCTGAGCACGATCAATGGCTCGCGGAATGGGCTGCTGGAAGTCCACATCGACCAAATCGTCGGGAACGACGCGCAAAATGGGTGTCTTTTGGAGACCCGAACCCCACATCTGCGCAGGCGTGCAATCCAAAGCGGGATCAAGCTGCTGGTGATAGATGTCGACGATCCATTTCGTGACGATCCAACTGGCCTCTCCGAGCGATAGCGCTCTAAGGCTTTTGCCGCCGGGACGTTCGAGAGAATTGAACCAGCTTTCGATCTGGCCCGTAAGCCACGGCTTTCTCTG
Organism: Bradyrhizobium sp.; assembly: GCF_049581145.1. GTDB lineage: Bacteria > Pseudomonadota > Alphaproteobacteria > Rhizobiales > Xanthobacteraceae > Bradyrhizobium. The sequence continues at coordinate 6,525 of NZ_JBAURI010000635.1, read as the reverse complement.
CGGCTTGAAGTGAAGGCTGAACTGCAACACTTCACTCGCTCCGCGAAGCTTTTCCGAGTGGGAGCCTCGCCCAGCATCTGTGGTGACGGCGGCTGGTACGCCGTGGCATTCCCAAGAATTGGTCATGCCGCCGAGGCGGGCCAGCATCTTATCCTTTCGCTTGATGCCCATACGCACGGCGTCGAAGATGGCGTCCCCTGAAGGCGGGGTAGTGCACAGCGAAAATCCGACGATGCAGCGCGAATAGCGGTCCACAAGAAACGTGAGCCACGGACGGGCAATCCGGATAGTGTCGCCGTCGACTGTTTCGAAGTCGAGAAGCAAGTGATGGCAATCCCAGTGGCCGTTGAGCATGCGTCGCTCCCTGCGAGGTCTCGAACGCCAAGAATCCAGATCGACCGTATCAAACCGTTAACTCGAGCCGTCGGGCCTAACCGCCACCGCTTTATCGATAACAAAGAGTTTTCCGGGCAAGCGAAGATCAGGGTCTCGTTCGGCAAGATCGCCAACCGACCGCAAGAGACAGCGGACAGTTCGACCGCCACGATCTCTCGACCCGCGTTGGTAGTTTGACGCAAACACTCGATCGACGGTCACCAGATGTCCTTGGGCGAGACCGAAATGGCCTTCTTGCGATCCAAGTCGTCCACGAAGTCCGCCCACGCCATCTTGCCGACCCGCACCGAGCAATAGGCACCCGCCATCGCCGCGAAGGCCTTCAACACAGTCAGCAGGTCGTCGATGAATCCCGTCAACAATGCCGGCACGGACGTTCCGTATGCGAGGTAAATAGCGTCGCGGTAATTTGCCTTTCCACGATATCGAGATGCCTGGTGGAGGAACGCGATGCCCCGCTTATCATAGGCTGCATCACGCAACTCGCGCGCGGCCTTCGTCCTGAAGTCCGAAACCTGTAACACCTTGAACGTAGAATTCTCCCGTACTCTCTCCTCGACGTTCCATCGCTCCCAACCCGCCGTTCCGGAAAGATATTCAGCGCAGCAACCCCAAGCTTCCTGTGCGGTCGACGGAGCGTTGACCAAGGAATGACGACCCCGCGCCCTCATTGGAGCAAGCTCGGCATCAGCCGTGGCGGGAAGGATGCTAGAGAGGAAGTCGGCAAACGGATGCATCGCCAGATTTCGAGCGGGGAAGCGCTCCTGCCACTTTCGCGCGGTCTCGCTGTGGTTATCCTGAAACGAACCGTCCATCGCCGCCGTCATCGCCGAGGCGGCACTGTAGACGCCGTAGTACCAGGCGACGATCGCAGTTCTGGCCACGTCGGCTTTGTTCGGGGCTGTCGCCAGAACCTGCAGAGCTCCGATCTGATTCAGGACGAACAAAAGCTGTTCGCAGACGGTATTGAACTCGCGTTCGGGCAGTCCACGCGCCTGCACCTTGGCGTAGAAGGTCCTCGCCGCGGAGTAATCGATCCTCTGATCGACGGTGAGGATCGCCAATGCACGCATCCAGTTGATCGTCGACGGCAGCGCGAAGCGCGCGTCTGGAACGCCGCGCGGCTCTTCCGTTAGCGTGCCATGGGCCTGCATGCGCGAATAGAGTGATGGCGTCTTCGGAGCGGAGGCCATGATGCATTCTCAGATATAGAACTTGAAGGGCAGCGGCGCGTGCGGCGTGATCGGACCCGCCGTGAGGATTTCGCCAACCAGATCGGCGAAGCGCAAGGTGACCGGCAGGCCATCGCAAACTCGGCGCCGTTGAAATTAAGCTTCGTCAGCGACATCACATCCCGCATCACCTGCTCGATATCTGCGTCACCGCGTCTGATCTCGACGGTGAGCGGATTCGGCACTTCGCGGCCCGGGTACGTCCGAAGTCGCGGGATGTATCCGCGCGTCCAGAGGTAACCCGACGTTTCGGACGTCACGACGGCCGTGCCGCGTAGCACGGCGTTGGCGCCGTATCGGAAAACTTTGACGTCCGCGTTGTCGCGGATCTGGATGCCGACCAGATTGGTCGACTGCGGAACCGCGCTGGCGAATCCCGCCCATTCCTTGGATTCGAAGTTTGTCTTGCCGTGGATGAACAATTCCTTCGGCGCCTCGCCGTGATTGTCCTTGTACGCGCGGACGATCATCTCCATCAGCTTGGCTGCCTGATCCTGATCGAGATGGAAGGCGTCATTCGTCTCGGAGTACCAGGGGCCTACGGCCCCCCTAAAGACAAGACCATCGCCGGATCCGAGGAACATCTGCGCGCCGCAGCAGGCGTTATCACGCCCGCTCGGCCGATCGATCCGCTTGAACACCAACCCCACGTAGCAAACGCCGTCGCGCAGATCAGCGAGGCGCCACGGGCGTCCGCCGATTTTGTAGAAGCTGGTGGTCGAGAGATTCCAGGCGATGGTCGCCGGATCCTGCATCTGCGCCTTGGCCTTCTCGGTCGGCGGATCGAGCGTGACTTCCTTGACGACTTGGATAACCTGGCCGGTGTCCATGACCCGCGCCTTGAGCTGGTTGTGGAAGTTCAGTTCGTATTCGTAGACGGCCGCCGCCTCCCTCTCCTCCTGAAACATCGAACCTTCCGTCAGGATCGCGCGTGCCGCCTTCATCCCGAGCTTGCGGGTACCCGGCGTACGCAGCTTGACGGGCACCGTCGATTTGGGCCGGCCGTACTTGTAGACGTCGTCGGGCACCACCGCGAACCACAACTGCGGGCGCGCCTCCTCCTCGCGGAGATACTTCCTTAGTGCCTCTTCATACAACGCGACCGCGGAATAGATCGCCTGGTGCCGGTCTGCACCAAGAATCCGCTTACTGAGTTCGACGGCGTCGATCGTACATGTCGCGAACGGCTTGCTCGGCCAGGCGGCGCCATAGACCGCCTCGAAACCGGGCCAAACGAAGGTATTGGCGTCGTTGCGCTTGCGGTTCGGCGCAGGCGGCGGCACGTCGATGAATTTCTCGATCGAAGCGATCCACTTCGAATACTTTTCGAGACCGACCGGCGTCGCGATCACTCCTACGTCCATGCGGGCCGGGTTCTGTCCGGACGCGACAGGGCCGAACAGGAAGAGCCCATCCTTCGGATGCTCCGCATTTTGGATCGTCGATCTGCCTAGCGCCGTCAGAGATCCGTTCGAAGATCGTCTGCCCGTTCAGCGTCGAAATCGATTTAATTGCGAGCGCCCAGCGTCGTTCATTTTCGTGCGCATCAGTAAGCGTGAACATCACGTCCGGGTTGTCGCCCTTCGAATTCTCTGGATGATCGAGTTCCACCTTCGTTCCGAGATGAGCGGCCAGGCAGCCTAAGTAGAGCTCGGCTATTTTGCGGGCCGTATCATCGTCATACTCGCTGAGCGCATTCTGTCCCAGCGAAGCCACTCTGACTTTGATTTTCTCGATCAATTTTAGATGGGGCAGAAATTGCTGCCTGAATTCCGGCAACGGCTCCACGGTCAAAACTTTGGCGGCCAGGTCGTAGATTCCGGCGGCACTCCTAAGGACATTTTCTTCGTTCGCGCCTTGCGCCAAGGCTGGGTTCTTACAGATTTCCAAAAGTTCAGTGAGCGAGAGAAGCTCATGTTCGATGGCCGATCTAAGCGGAGGCTCGATCTTCTCTCTGCGCAAAAGCTCGAGAAATCGATCACCGACATTATTAGCGTGTGCAAACGGAACAAGCATGGATTAGCCTCCGGATCGGGCGTCAATGAGAACAAGCGCCTTGCCATCAAGCCAAGCGGCAGGGTGGTGTGGCTTCTGCGGTTCTTTCCGTGAACAGATTGACGCGAGGGTGCCGAAACGTCGCACAGGAACGACCTGCGCTACAATCCTGCAACGAGCCGCGAAACGAGCGGCCGAAAAACTGGTGGCGATCATCGCGAAGATCGATAGCACATCCATCAAGAAGGTGGCGAAATGGCGAAAGTGAAACGGCGGCCCGCATCCCTACCGAGCCGCAATCACAGACTTTGGCTGCTCAAATATGAGGTCGAGGATGAGCGCTTTCGGCAAATACTCGGTGATTTCTCAAGTCTTATTCGTCGCTCGGAACGGGCGTGCGAAAAGGCTGCGAAGTAGCGCAATTCAGACTACGCGGACGCCGTGGCGGATACAGAGGCTGACTACATCGAGGAACTCGTCGGTGCGTCTTTCTTGATCCTGCAGGCGAAAATCCGGAGGGTTGCCGAGGCATCGGAACGCTTGGTGGCCTTTATGAGCGAACAATACGCCATGGAGATTAAAGGCCTCGACCGGCAGAGCGTCTTCAAATTGGGCGGAATCTATCGAAAGACCGGACACAGCCGAATCGCCCTCATCTGGGCCGTCGCCAATTATTATAAACATCGAGACGAATGGGAGGCCGAGGTCTGGCAAGTCCCGCCGACGCAAGGCCGCGATCCGCATCGCCAGTCGCGCGGCACCCGCGAGACTGTGGAAAAGCTGGGCGTTACGCAGTTCTCGACTGGCAACATGCGGAAAGCGTATGAATTTTTTAGGATCAAGCCTTACTCCAAGTGCGAGAAGCTCGCCGAGAAAGTGCAGGACTGGTCAGAGAAAATCTACCGAAGGGCGGTCAGGGAATGTCATCGCGCTTAGCAGGGCCGCCGGTCCGCATTCAGCCGTGAGCCGACGTGAACAGGATCCTGACGACAGAAATTTGGCACGAAGCCAAGAAGCTCGCCCACACAGCCAGCGGCCGCAAACTCGCCATCGCCTACGTCACGGCCGACCACATCGGCCTGCGTTCGGGAGACCTGCTCGTCGCCGACGCCTCCCCGCGAGCGATCAGGTCCGGACAGACCGACGCGAAGCTGCTCGCGAAACTGCACAAGGCCGGCGTCATCATCCACAGCCGCGAAGGCCTGCACTCCAAAGTTATGCTGATCGGGAAATACGTCGTCGTGGGATCGGCGAACATGTCCGGTTCGGGGCTCACCGATGCGGCCGTGCTGTCGGACGAGCCGACGATCAGGTCCGGAGTAGCCTCGTTCATCGCCCAACTCTGCACGAAGAAGAGCCGCTTGGATCGAGATGACATCGCTGCGCTCTGCAAGATCGAGGTCGTCCGGACCGGATGGCCGAAAGGGAAGCCGAAGAAGCCGATCCGGATACGCCGGCTTGGCAACGCCACATGGATCGTCGGCGTCTATAGTCTAAAGCGCGCCCCCACCGAGGATGAACAGAAGCGCATCGATCGGGCCACTTCGGACATCAACGAAAAGCTGGGTGCGGAGGCCGAAGAATACGATTGGATCCGCTGGGGCAAGAAAGGTAAGTTCGCCAAGGAGTGCCGCGTCGGCGATACCTTGATCCAAGTCTTCAATCCGAAGAACGGCAAAGGCCGTGCGATCACCCGCCGGCGCGCGGTGCTGCTCAAACGAACCGAACCGAACTGGATCAGGATATATATCAGCGATGAAACCCGCGACTCGCGCGAAGTTGGCTGGCAGCGGTTTCAGAGGATACTTCGCGCGGCTGGCTATCCTCGTAAGGTTCAATCGGGCAGCGTGCAGCGATTGGAGACCGAGATGGCTCGCACGATCGACCGCAGATGGACGCGGGTGAAGTAAGAGGTATCGATCGCCCTCGGAATGCGCTCTCTCTCGGTCGGCGCACTTTCGCGCTTTCTTAGCTCGGAGGCCGCCTCGATTTGCGACGCTGCCGGCCAGATGTGTAGCTTTCTGGCGCGCGCCGCTGCGCCCGTGACGAACGCCTTCGATCGGCTTCCTGCTACTTCCGCCGACGGTAGGACACGTCGGAGGCGACATTCATGCGCCGGATGCGATCCTGATTGGGGCCAACATCGGCTTGCGGTGCCTTGCCAAATTTCATGCTCGGTGGCAGCAATCGACCCTGATCAGACGGCTTTCGCACGTTTTGCAAGTTCGCGGCGCTCCAGGCGCCTTGCGCGCTTCTGGGCGTCGAGCCGTCTCAATTGCCGTTTCGACGCCGTCGGCTTGCTGTCGCTGCGGTGAGAGTCGTCCGGCGCAGCTTTTCGCCTATGGCCACGGGTCGCGCCGGCGAGCAACTTGGCGCCGCCGCGGGCCAAACTCCGCACGGTGCTGTCCGAATAGGCGATAAGGTCGGCGATCTGCTTCGAGGAGAGCCTCCGCTGGCCCTCGGCGAACTCCACCGCTTTCGCAGCGGTCCTCAGGAGCGCCCGCTGCTCGCGCGACAACGCAAGCCCTGCGCCGATCGCTACCAAGGCGTCGGCGTCGAGCTGCCTAAAGGCATGGATGCCGAATATCAGCCTCGTCGCGAGAGCCATCGCGCCGTGGGTCCGGTCGAGCTCCCGTAGCGCCGCGTCGAGATCGGCGGCAGTTTGATTGTCTATGGCCACCTGCTCCGGGCTGGGAGTCTGCTCGTCTTTAGGCGTTGGGCCGCCTTCCTCGTCGAGGCTTTGATGCCGCGACTTCCAGATCTTCCGGATCACGTTCGTGATCTCGCCGTAGCTATCCTTCCGGAAGGGTTTGCCGCAGTAGCGCAGGAACCAGTATTTGAAGGGCTCCGCGTGATGCCGCCAGTCGCCCGAACGCTCTTCGCCCGCGCGACGATACTGATC
>NZ_JBAURI010000634.1:0-3222 GCF_049581145.1 Bradyrhizobium sp. | reverse complement strand
CCCGCTCAGGAGCAGGACGGCGGCCGCCGTGACCAGGCCGCAGATGAAGGTCGGCAAGCCCAGCTGAAGGTCAAGCGCCGAGGCTGCGAGCAGCACGACGGCCATGGCGCCGATGCCGCAGGCAGTGAGCTTGCCGCCACGGCCGAGCCGCGGCCTCTCGACGCCGCGTTCGATGGTTTCGGCCCTAAGCGCGCGGCGCTGCGTCAGCCGAAGCACGACGTAGGTCACGACAATCGAGACGATCGAGGCCAATGCGAACTGCCGCAGCCACTCGGCAAGATGCGGCATGCGCGCGCCGAACACCACGAGATTGGCGGGATTGGAGATCGGCAGCACGAAACTCGCCGCATTGGCGATGAACGCGCAGATCAGGAGATAGGGCAGCGGCGTCGCGCCGGCGGCACGGGTGGCGGCATAGACCGCGGGCGTCAGCACGATCGCGGTCGCGTCGTTGGAGAGCAACACCGTGACGAGGATGCCGACGGCATAGACCAAGAGGAACAGCCGCTGCGGCGATCCCCGCGCATGGTCGACCGCAAGGGCCGCGAGATAGTCGAACAGGCCTTCGCAGCGCGCGAGCTCGGCGATCACCATCATGCCGATCAGGAACAGGTAGACGTCGAGGCCCTTGCGCAGGCCGCCCAGCGCATCGCTCCAGGGCAACAGCCCGAGCGCGACCAGCGCCACGGCGCCCGCCACGGCCCAGACCGCCTCCGGCAGCCGGAAGGAGCGGATGATGACGCCGGCGGTTGCGAGAGCGATGATGGTCCAGGCCAGGATGGCTTCGGGCGGTGGCGTCGTCACAGGTCTCCCCAGGTGCAGCCGGCGATCATTCCGCAGCGATACCCGAAGCCGGCGGCGCCGTCTGCCGTGATCGGCCCGGATCGGCTGCGGCAGGGCCTCGCGTCTCCGGCAGGGCAAGCCAGCACACGGCCGCGCCGATCGCTGCGACGGCGCCGAGCGCCAGAAACGCGGCGCTGTAGCCGAAGTTGACGACCACTAGCCCGGCGAGCGTGGTCGACAGCGCCGCGCCGATGTTTTGCGCCGTGATGACGGCGCCTTGGGCGACGTTGAAACGCCCGGTGTTGCGCATGAGATCGGCGACGATGACCGGCAGGATCGCGCCAAAGATGCCGGCGCCGATCCCGTCCATGAGCTGGACGCCGACCAGCCACGCCTTGGCGTCCGAGACGGTATAGAGCGCGCCGCGAACGGGCAGGATGAGCAGCGCTGCGAGGAAGAAGCGCTTATGTCCCCAGCGGTCGGCCCGCGCACCGACCAGCATGGCGACCGGCACCATGACGATCTGGGCGGCGGTGATGCAGGCGGACATCAGGCTGGTGCCGAGATTCCTGTCCTGCAGGGCGAGCTTCTGTCCGACCAGCGGCAGCATGGCCGCATTCGCGAGATGAAATAACAGTACGCACACTGCGAACACCAGGAGCGGGCGGCAGGTCAGCAGGATCGTGAAGCCCGATGGTTGCTCGCTCTCCCGCCTTGCGTCGGCGTCGCCACCGTCGCCGTCCAGCCCGCGCGCCAGATCGTGGTCGATGACGCGCTCGGGGATGGCGAGCAGGCTGACGAGGCTTGCAACCGACATCATCCCCAGCAGATAGAACACGACCTGCGGGCCGAAGCCGTAAGCCGCGACGCCCGCGACCGCCGCGGCCACCGCGTTGCCGGCGTGATTGAAGGTCTCGTTGCGGCCGATCCGTGCGGTGAAGGCGCTGTGGCCGACGACGCCGAGCGACACCGCCGCAAGCGCCGGCGGGAAGACGACTTCCGCCGCATTGGCGATGCCTTGCGAGATTGCGACCGGCCAGAAGCTCGGCAATAGCGGCAACAGCAGCGAGGTGACAGTGACGATCAGTGCCGCGCCCGCCATCGCCAGTCGTTTCGCCCTGACAGCATCGACCAGCGCGCCGGCCGGCGTCTGCGCCAGAATGCCCGCGATGGTCGCCACCGACATGACGATGCCGATGCGGGCCTCGTCCCACTTCTGCTCGGTCAGGAGATAGATCGCAAGATAGGGCCCGAGCCCCTGGCGCACATCGGCGAGGAAGAAATTGGCGGCATCGAGCGCGCGGCCAGCCCGTTTCGCCTGATCGCGCTGTGGATCCGCGGGCATGGCATCTCGATTTGCAACGTGTCTTGGTCTCCCAACGAAAACGGCCGCCGGCCGGCCTGGTTCCCGCTGTAGGTTCAAGACCGGAAGTCGACCGTCTTCTTGGAGATCGCCTTTCGCAGGATCCGTGACAGCGCTTCCACCGAATAGGGCTTCTGGATCAGCTCGAAACCGCGGTGGGCGTTCTCGGCCAGCACATGGCTGTAGCCGCTGGTCAGGACCACAGGCAGGCCGGGATAGCGTTCGCCAATGACGCCGGCGAGTTCGACGCCGTTCATGCCGGGCATGATGACGTCGGAGAACACGAGATCGACCGCGAATTCATCCTGTGCCAGGATCGAGAGCGCCGCCTTGGCGTTGGCGACCCGCCTGACGGCATAGCCCAGATCTTCCAACAGCTCGGTGGAGAACTGGCCGACGTCGTCATTGTCTTCGACGACAAGGACGCTGTAGCCGCGCCCCGTGGTCGCCGGTTCACTGCCGAGCGCGGTGATCTCGGTTGCGTCCGCAGGCGCTGCGGACTGTGGCAGGTAGATCGTGAAGGTGGCGCCGTGGCCGAGCGCGCTCATGACCGCGATGTCGCCGCCGGACTGCTTGGCGAAACCGAAGGCCTGGCTGAGGCCGAGGCCCGTGCCCTTGCCGACCTCCTTGGTGGTGAAGAACGGCTCGAAGATCTTGCCCATCACCCCGGGCGGAATGCCGTGGCCGGTGTCCTGGACCTCGACCAGCACGTAATCGGCGGGCGCGACGGTCACGTCCTTGAAGCCGCCGCATTCGGCGGCGGGCACGTTGCGGGTGCGCAGCGTGATCCTGCCGCCTTCGGGCATCGCGTCGCGGGCGTTGACGACGAGATTGACGATGACCTGCTCGAACTGGTTGATGTCCGCCTTGACGAGCCACAAATCGCGGCTGTGGACGACGTCGAGCGCGATCGGCTCGCCGACCAGCCGGCGCAGCAGCATCTGCAATTCCGACAGCACGTCGTTGAGTTGCAGCGTCTGCGGCCTCAGCGTCTGCCGGCGCGAGAAGGCGAGCAATTGCCGCACCAGTCCGGCCGCCCGGTTGGCGTTCTGCTTGATCTGCATGATGTCCTGGAA
>NZ_JBAURI010000633.1:0-18184 GCF_049581145.1 Bradyrhizobium sp. | reverse complement strand
ACATAGAACAGGATATTGAAGACGAGCGAGCGAAGAAAAATGACGGCCATCGAAGTCCCTGATTCAGTGGGCGGAGTAGTTGTCTCGATTCGATCGTCTTGATCCAATTGGCTTGAATTCAATTGGCTTGAATTCAATTGACCTGCGCCGTCGCCGGCCGGCGCGGCGACGGCGAGCTAGCCGGCGGCTCCGGGATATCGAATGTCAGATCGATGCCGAGATGGGCCAGACGGACCCGCGCCACCGCGGCGAGATATTTGACATATTCCGACAACAACAGCCGCAGCGCCCCGCCGCTCAGCCACCACGGTTCATCGCGCCATTTGTCGCCGACCACGGCGAATGGGATGAGCGAGATATCCGGCAACGCATGCGACAATTCCACGATCGCCCGCGGCATGTGATAGTTCGACGTCACCACGATCAGCGATGTGAAGCCGCGCTCATGCACCCAGCGCCGCGTCTCGGCCGCGTTGCTGCGGGTGTTGACCGCGGAGTGGTCGAGATCGACGCAGCAATTGAACAGCGCCTGGCTCTCCTGCAGCGAACGGGAAATATCGGCCGCCGCGCTGGTCGGATGCACGCCCGAAATCAACAGGCGCTTGCCGTAGCCGGCGGCGAGCAGTTCCATCGCGTCGGACACCCGCGACGACCCGCCGGTCAAGACCACGATGCCGTCGGCGTGGCGGTCGGGCTTTGTTTCAGCGCCGGGCAAATGCGACACAAAGGCGAGAAAGCCGGCGGCGATCGCGACACACGTCACCGCCGCGACGCCGACAAACGTCGCGCGCAGGCGGCCACCCGAGGCATGCGACGGCGCATTTGGCGATCTATCGTCGGACTGCGTGGTCATGCGATGGTTACGATCCGCTCCCCGCGCGAACTTGAAGAGGTTTCGGGCCAAATGGAGTCCCGTCCGCAGCCATCACTCGATCTCGTCAAGCGTCGCGAACAGCGTGCGACGCGAGGCCCAGGCCGTGATCGCCGCGATCATCACGGCCTGCGCCGTCAGCACCAGATAGCCGGAAGGCCGCAGAGAGAAGGTCCCCAGCAGTGCGCCGAACTGGTCGCCGATCGGGGTGCCGGAGAACCAGCCGGCAACAGATTCCGAAAAGCCGAAAAACAGCATGGCCACCCCGCCGCCGATCACGCCGCCCTCGAGACCGAGCAGAAGAAAATGCCGGAAAAAGCGGTCGGCGATCCAGCCATCCGCGGCACCGACGAAATGCAGCACTTCGACGATCGGGCGATTCGCGGCCATCGCGCCCCGCGTCGCGAACGAAACCGAGATGACCGTCGCGACGATCACCAGAGCCAGGATGCCGACGCCTCCGAACACGGTCGCGTTCGACATCGAGCGCATTCGGTCGATCCAGGCGCGATGATCATCGACGCTCGCGGTCGGCGTCACCTGGACCACCCGGCTGCGCAGTTCTGCCAGATCGAGCGTAGTCCCGGGCTGAACGCGCGCCACGATCACACGCGGCACCGGCAAATCATCGAGCGAAAGCCCGCTGCCGAGCCAAGGCTCCAGCAACTGGGCGGCTTCGTCCTTGGAAAACGGCCTGACGTCGATGATGCCGGCCTGCGTCTTCATCGCATCTGCGACCGCGGCGGTGTCGCGCTCGATATCGCGGCCGGTCTCCGGACGCACCTGGACGGTGATTTCGCTCGCGACATCCGACTGCCATTCCGCCGCCGACGCGCCGATCAGCAACACCGCGCCGGTGGTGATCGAAGCCAGGAATGTCATGATCGCGACGACGGCGACCAGCGCGCGCCCGGAAATCGAGGCGCGCGGAACGATCGGCGACAGGTTGCGCGCCCGCGCCGGAAGCTGCGGGTGATCTTGCGCCAGATCGACCATCGGACTGTGTCCGTCTACCCTACTCATAGATGTGCAAGCGTCCCTGATGCAAAACCAGCCGTCGCGCGTCGTATTGATCCATCAACGTGATGTCGTGCGTTGCGATGATGACCGCGGTGCCGGACTTGTTCAGTTCGATGAACAGTCGCAGCAATCGCCGCCCGAGCGTCGGATCGACATTGCCGGTGGGCTCGTCCGCCAGCAACAATTGCGGCCGCGAGATCACCGCCCGCGCGATCGCCGCGCGCTGCTTTTCTCCGCCGGACAGGATCGGCGGCAGCGCATCCATCCGCTCGCCCAGTCCCACCCATTTGAGCAGATCGATGACCTCCTTGCGATAGGTGGATTCTTCGCGGCCGATGACGCGAAACGGCAGCGCCACGTTTTCGTAGGTGGTCATGTGATCGAGCAGCCGAAAATCCTGCAGCACGATGCCGATCCGTTTGCGCAGGTCCGCGACCTCGTCCTTGCCGAGCAGCGAGACGTCGTTGCCGAACAGCGTGACCAGGCCGCGCGTCGGTCGGATCGACAAGAACAAGAGTCGGAGCAGCGACGTCTTGCCGGCACCCGACGGCCCGGTGAGGAACTGAAAGGAATGCGCGGGAACCAGGAAATTGAGGTCGCGCAGAATCTCCGGCCCCAGGCCGTACCGCAATCCGACATTTTCGAACCGAACCAAGCTCAGCTCCGTTCGAGCAGGGGACGCGCCGGAAACCTGACACCAAAGGCGCGCGGCTCACAGCCAGCCCGTTTTCCGTCGGTTATGGTTTCCGATTCGTTAACGGTCGCCTTGTACCATCTGCGGGTCTTGATTCCGAATAGCAGCGTCATGATAGAGAGCGGCTCCGTGCACATCGTTTGCCCCCATTGTACAACTTCTTATGCCATCGATATGGCGACCCTGGGAGCGGCCGGCCGCAACGTGCGGTGCTCCCGCTGCAAGGAAATCTGGCTGGCGCGGCCGGAAGATGCGGTCGAAATCGCCCCCGTCGCAGCTGCCATGGCGACCACAGCCCAACCCGGCGGGCAAGATGATACCGACGGCTGGGGCTTGCCAGCCGAGGAAGAGGCTCCATATCCCCCCACGGTCGAGAGCCCATCGATCGCGGCCGATTGGCAGGGCGATGGTTCGTCCAGCGAAGCCGAGTCCGATTGGGCCGCTTTGGCTCAAAACGACGCGCCGGATAGCGAAGATGTGCCGCGACGCGCGGGCTGGTTCTCCAAGCGCTCGAAGCGGGCCGGGCGCAGCCTCACCGGGGGCGGGTCGTTTGTCAATCTCCGCACCGGCTGCGCCGCGATGGGCGCGCTGGTTCTGGCCCTGATCGTCTGGCGCGTCGACGTGGTACGGCTGATGCCGCAGACCGCGAGCTTCTACAAGATGGCTGGCCTGGGGGTGAACCTGCGCGGCCTGTCGTTCAGGGACGTCAAGGTCACGTCCGAGACGGTGGAAGGAAAGCCCGTGCTGGTCATCGAAGGCGTCATTGTCGGAGAAACCCGCAACGTGGTCGATTTGCCGCGGCTGCGCTTTAGCGTCCGCGACGCCCAGGGCGCCGAAATCTATGCCTGGAACACCGTGCTGGAACAGACCGTGTTGGAGCCGGGCGAACGCGCCGTGTTCAAGTCGCGCCTGGCCTCTCCTCCGACCGAGGGGCGCAGCATCGATATCCGCTTCTTCAACCGGCGCGATATCGCCGGTGGCAATGTATGATATCGACAGCTCTCGAAGCTTGTGAAAGATTTCGGCCCGATGCCGCGCGTTCTGATCGCCGACGATGAAGTCTCCATGCGCACGCTGGTGGCGCGCGCGATTGCCATGGACGGCCATGACACCGTGACCGCGCAGGATGGCGCCGAGGCGCTGGACATCCTGACCCGCGAAGAGGGTGCTTTCGACCTGCTGCTCACCGACATCCAGATGCCGATCATGGACGGAATCGCGCTGGCGCTCAGCGCCGCGCGGGACTTCCCCGGCCTGACCATCCTGTTGATGACGGGTTATGCCGATCAGCGCGAACGCGCCTCCAACCTCAGCGCCATCGCGCATGACGTGATCACGAAGCCGTTCTCGGTGGCCGACATCCGCACCGCCGTCGCCGACGCGCTGGCCGCGCGGCGCATCGTTTAGTGCGGTCGCCTGATTTGTCGTTGCCTGGCGTAGACGCCCGAAGGATGGCGTGGCCTCCAGCGCCGATGACCCGCGCGCCTGGCCGAAGCCCCGGCGGCGCGGCGAAAGCCCGCCAATCCCACCTTTCTTGAAGGCTTCGAGCCCGAAGGATTCCAGCGAAGCGGCGCGATGCGCTGCTCAAGCCAGCGCATGACATTTGTCGCTTCAGGGAAACGGTCGGCCCGAGCCCGAAATGCTCAGTAATCCTTCAACAGCCGCTCGATGTAATCGAGCTCGATCTGCGGCCGGCTCGGATCGGCGAGGCGGCGGCGGAGTTCTTCCAGGATGCGTCGGACCCGCTGCACGTCGATTTCACCCGGAATCATCTTCTGCAGGTCGTCGCCATATTCGCGCCCATGCAGCGGCCGCCCGAGGGGATCGGTGCCGTTCGGGCCGGCCTGCCGGCGGCCGAGATGATCTCCCCGACCATCGCCCTGCCCGTCGCCATCGCCCTGCTGCATCGCGTCCGCGAGGCTCTGGGCTCCCTTGCGCAAGGCGTCCAGCGCCTTGCCTTGCGAATCCACCGCGGCATCGGCGTTCCCCTCACCCAGTTTGCCGGTGGCATCGCCCATCGCGCTGTCGGCCGCACCCAGGCCATCCTCGCCGTCCCCCTGATCGCCGCTCTGATCGCCTTGCTCAGCCTGGTCTCCCTGCTGGCCGCTCTGCCCCTTCTGGCCAGGCTGGCCCTGTTGTCCGAGGCCGCGCTTGGCAAGCTCCTCCTGCAGCTTCTTGAGGCGGTCGCGCAGGCCCTGCTGATCCTGCTGCAGGTCGCCCATGCTTTGATCGCCGCCCTGCTTGCCGCGCATCCGATCGTTCCGGGAATCCTGGCCCTGCTTGTAGGTCTTGTCGCGCAATTGCTGCTGCTTGCGAATCATATCGCCGAGCTCATTGAGCGCCTGTTCCATGTCGCCATCCTGCGACTGGCCGGGCTGCGCCATCTGCAGGTTTTCGAGCATTTCCGCGAGTTGATCGAGCAACTGCTTGGCGGCGTCCTTGTCGCCCGAGCGCGACAGCCGCTCCATGCGATCGATCATGTTGTTGAGGTCCTGCTCACGCAGCATTCGCGTGTTGGGATCGAGCGGGCGGGCCAGTTGCTGCGGATTGTTGCGCGACTGCTCGGCGAGCTGGCGCATGAAATTATCCAGCGCCGCACGCAGATCCTGCGTGAGCTTCTTGATTTCCTCGTCGCTGGCGCCGCGCTCCAGCGCCTGCTTCAGGGCGTCCTGCGCCGCGCGCAACGCCTTGTCGACGTCGGTGATGTCGCCGTCCTCGATCGACACCGCGAGCGCCCAGAGGCTCGCGACCACGCCGCGCAACGCATCGTCGGTGTGGGCGGCTTGCAGCTCATGGGCGACGTTGTAGAGACCGAGATAGTGGCCGGCCTCCTCCGACATGAACAGTTCCGGCGCGATCATCAGCGCATCCAGCGCGTCGGAGACCTCCGCGCTCTGGTTGGCGTCGAGCGCCAGGATGCGGCGCTGCTCGATCAGCGCGCGTGCCAGAGGTTTGGTGAACAGCCGCTCCGGCAGCCGCATGTCGAAGGGTTCGCTCTTGCCCTCGTTGCCAGCCTCGTCCTTCGCGCTCAGCGTCAGCGTGACGTCAGCGCCGGCATAGGGATCTTCACTGAGATCCTTGACAGTCTGGCCGATGCCGTTGCGGGTCCGCGCGTTCGGCAGCACCAACGGGAATTGAGGCGGCGCAAACAGCGGCCGCGCCACGTTGGAAGCATCCTTCGAGGCATCCTTGGATCCATTGGCCTTGGATCCATTGGGCTGGCGGGCGGCAAAATGCGCCTGTGCTGCGGTGACGCCGTAATCGTCCTCGATCTTGTAGGACATTTGCAGCGAGCCGCGGGCCTGCCGTTCCGGATCCTTGGCCAACGCGATTGTCGGCGCGCGGTCAGGCGTTGCCGTGAATTTCCATTGCGGCTGGCCGGACGGCGCCCGCACATGCACGGTGCCGTCACCTGCGATCGTGAAGTCCTTTTCATTGGTGCCTTGCGGTGCCCGTTGGCTGGCTGCAGCTTCGGTAACGCCGCCGGCCGCGACCACGTCAAGCGTTCCACCGCTGGAGCGCACGACCAGGGCGCTGCCCACCGGCACCGGCAACGGCCCGTTCTCGGCAAGCGCGGCTTCCTTGTTGGCAGCCGACAGGATGATCGGCGGCTTGCCGGTATAGAGCGGCGGGGTCACCCAGGCATCGACCCGGACAGTGACCGGCGACAGCACGCCGTTCCAGTCGAAGGCCGCGGCAACCCGCATGCTTCGCTCGTCGCCGGCGGCGAAATAGGCCGCGACCAGCATGACCAGGACCAGGCCACGCAGAGCCCAGGGATCGTGGATGGCGAGCCGAGGCGAAGGCAGCCCGGCGCGGATGCGCCTGATCGAGGCCAGCGTCCGCTCACGCTGCGCCCGCCAGAGCGCGAGTGCGACAGGGTCCTCAGTCTTCAGGGTGTCCGTGAGTTCGGTCGCCGGCCGGTGGCGGATGCCGGAACCACGATCGAGGCGGCTCAGGCCCTGCTCACGGCTCGGCCAGCGGAACCAGACCAGCGGCCAGATCGCTGCGATCAGCAGCAGCGCAAACAGGCCAAGACCCGCGGCGCGTGCCAAAAACGGCAGCGTCAGCCACAACCCGACCCATGACAGCGTCAGAAACAGTCCGACGACGGTCAGAAGTCGGGCGAGATGCGGCCAGGCGCGCTCCCAGGCTATGGCATATTGCGCGCGTTGCAGAGCCTGCGCCAGCTTGAGACGCGCCAAGGCGTCCTGATCGCGCGCCGATGGATCACGTCCTGATTGATCGCGCGTTGGGTCCGACGGGTCGGGGTTCGTGCCGCTCAACAATCTCTCCAGGTTGCCCGGTATCGCAGCCTAACACAACGGCGGCAGTTAGGCATCCGGTGCAAGACGGTATCCCACACCGGAAATACGCATAGCACGAAAGCGTGACTACGCCCGCTCAACCTCCTAGGTTTCGGCCGCAAAGATCTGCCGCAATATCTCGAATCTGAGCAAGAGCCGGCGAACAAGACCCGGAGAAGGAGGCGTCATGGACCAGAAGATGCACGACAAGGGGCTGGAAATCCGCAAGGCGGTACTCGGCGAGGCCTATGTCAGCAACGCCCTCAAGAACGTCGACAGCTTCAACAAGCCGTTCCAGGACCTGCTCAACGAATATTGCTGGGGCTCGGTCTGGGGCCGCGAGGAATTGCCGCGCAAGACCCGCAGCATGCTCAATATCGCGATGATCTCGATCCTCAACCGGCCACATGAGTTGCGCGCGCATCTGAAAGGCGCCTTGACCAACGGCGTCACGCGTGACGAGATTCGCGAGATCCTGATGCAGGTCGCGATCTATGGCGGCATGCCGGCGGCCGTCGACAGCTTCCGCATCGCCCGCGAAGTGTTCGCCGAAATCGACAAGGGCTAAGGCGAGCGCATCATGAATATTGGATTCATCGGCCTCGGGAAGATGGGCTTTCCCATGGCCCGCCGCCTGATCGAGGCCGGCAACCCGCTCGTGGTGTTCGATAACCAGAGGGAAGCGATGGACAGACTGGCCGCGCTCGGCGCCGAGGGTGCATCTTCGCCCAGGGACGTCGCTGACCGCGCCGAGACCGTGATGGCGAGCCTGCCATCGCTGCAGGCTTCGCTCGAGGTCGCAACCGGCAAGGACGGCGTGATCGAAGGCGGCAAGGTCAGGCGCTTCATTGATCTGTCGACCGTCGGCTCGCATATGGCGGCGCGGATCCATGGTTTGCTGGCCAAGCACGACATCGTGCAGCTCGACAGTCCGGTCTCGGGCGGCGTCGGCGGCGCCGAGAAGGGCACGCTTGCGGTGATGGTGTCGGGACCGAAAGCCGAGTTCGAGGCGGTCAAGCCCGCGCTCGCGGTCATCGGCAAGGTATTCTTCATCGGTGAAAAGCCCGGCTCGGCGCAGACCATGAAGCTCGCCAATAACCTGTTGTCGGCGACCGCAATGGTCGCGACCTCGGAGGCCGTGGTGATGGGCGTCAAATCCGGGCTTGATCCGAACGTCATGATCGACGTGATCAATTCCGGCTCCGGGCTGAACACCGCAAGCCGCGACAAGTTTCCACGCTCGGTCCTGCCGCGCAGCTTCGACTTCGGTTTTGCCACCGGGCTGATGGTGAAGGACGTAAGGCTGGCGCTGGAGGAGATGCGATCGCTCGGGCTCAACATGGAAGTCGCCGAGGCGGTCGGACGGCTGTGGGAGGTCGTGATCCGCGAGATGGGTCCGGACTCCGACTTCACCTCCGCGGTCCAGCCGATCGAGAAGGCGGCCGGCGTCGTGGTCGGCAGCGCCAAGGGCGCGCAGGCCGTGACATGAGGGCCGATAAAACCCCCAAACCGCGTCGTCCCGGACAAATGAGCTCCCGGCAGCGCTCTTGCGCTGTCCGGCAGCGAACGCGATCCGGACCTGTAGCCCCAGGCGCTTGTGCACTCGAACGCCGCAGCCGCCGCCCGGCGCGACAATCAACTTCGATGACATGGGTTGCTGACGCGCGGGAACGACGCCGTTCAGCCTGTCACAACCATGGCGCCATCCTGTCCATCGCGATCAATTCCTCGACCTCGACGCGCGGGCGCACCACGGCGTATTGATCGTCCTTCACCAGCACCTCCGGCACCAGCGCGCGGGTGTTGTAGGTCCCTGACTGCACGGCGCCATAGGCGCCGGCGGTCATGATCGCCAGCAGATCGCCTGGCTTGGGCTCGGCCAGCGTGCGGTCGAGCGCGAGATAGTCGCCGCTCTCGCAGACCGGGCCGACCACATCGGCCGTCATGCCGCGCGCGCCCGGCGCCTCGACCACCGGCAGGATGTCGTGATGCGCCTCATAGAGCGTCGGCCGGATCAGATCGTTCATCGCTGCGTCGATGATGACGAAGTTCCTGGCTTCGCCGTGCTTCACGTAGATCACGCGGCTGACGAGGATGCCGGCGTTGCCGACGATCAGCCGGCCCGGCTCGAACATCAGCGTGCAGCCGAGATTATGCGCGACGCGTTTGACCATCGCGGCATAGGCGTCGGGCGCCGGCGGCGCCTCGCGATCCATGTAATAGGGAATGCCGAGGCCGCCGCCGAAATCGACATGCGAGATATCGTGACCGTCGGCGCGCAGCGTCTGCACCAACTCCGCCAACATCCGGAACGCCGTCTCCATGCGCGCCAGGTCGGTGATCTGGCTGCCGATGTGCATGTCGACGCCGGTCACCGCGACGCCTGGCAGGTTCGCCGCATGGGCGTAGACGTCGCGCGCCCGGGCCAGCGGGATGCCGAACTTGTTCTCGGACTTGCCGGTCGAAATCTTGGCATGCGTACCGGCATCGACGTCGGGATTGACCCGCACCGAGATGCGCGCGGTCTGGCCGGCCTCGAAGGCCAGGCGCGACAGCAAGTCGAGTTCCGGCTCGGACTCGACGTTGATGCAGAGAATATCGGCCGCGAGCGCGGCGCGCAGTTCGGATTCGGTCTTGCCGACGCCGGAGAACAGGATCTTGTGTGGTGGAATGCCGGCTGCGAGCGCACGCTTCAATTCGCCGCCCGAGACCACATCGGCGCCGGCTCCGAGCTTTGCCAGCGTACGCAGCACCGACTGGTTGGAATTGGCCTTCATGGCGTAGCAAACCAGCACCTTCTCGCCGGCGAAGGCTGCAGTGAAGACGCGGTAATGCCGCTCCAGCGTCGCCGTCGAATAGCAGTAAAAAGGCGTGCCGACGGCTGCCGCGAGGTCCACAAGATTGACCGCCTCGGCGTGCAGCACGCCGTTGCGATAGTCAAAATGGTTCATGATAATTCATGATCACCGGGTGCTCGAACTGGGATGGTCATCGCCCAGCAGCGGATCGAGGATGAACGGCTGCTTGGTTCCCTTGGCAGCGGCTGGCGGCCCGTCGGTTCCGTAGCTCGAGTTGAACAGGGTCGGCTTGCTTGCCGCATCCGTTGCGGCGTCGGTCGAAGCCGGCGCCACGGACGCCGTCGGCGCGCCGGAGGCGGTCGGCGGCAGGTCGAGCCCGCCTTAGCGACCGCAAGCGGCCAGCGTCAACGCCGCAGCAGTGAGCACAATGACGGCCCATCCCGAACGCGTCGGGCTCAATTCACGATTCACGACACCATCCCCAATTCGGGCCGCACCATACAAAGATTGCCTTGCCAAGGCGAGTGCTGGAAAACCACGCAATTGCAGCGAAATTCGATCCTCAGCCCGATTTTCGCTGTTTTTCCAAACGCCTCGCCCAGGCTTTCGCCTGCGACGCCACGTTCTTCGGCGCGGTGCCGCCAAAACTGGTCCGGCTTTTCACCGAGGCCTCGACGGAAAGCACGTCCAGCGCCTCGGCCGTGATCTTCGGCTCGATCTCCCGCATCGCCGCGAGCGGCAATTCATGCAGCGCGAGCCCCTCCTTCGAGGCCCGGGCAACGATCCGCCCGGTGACATGGTGGGCGTCGCGGAAAGGCATTTTCAGCGTGCGAACCAGCCAGTCGGCGAGATCGGTGGCGGTGGCGTAGCCATCGCCAGCCGCCTGTTTCATCCGCGCCTCGTCGGGGACGAGATCCATCACCATGCCGGTCATGGCCCGGATCGCCAGCGACAGCGCGGCAAAGGCCTCCATCGCGCCCTGCTTGTCCTCCTGCATGTCCTTCTGATAGGCGAGCGGCAGTCCCTTCATCACGATCAAAAGCGCGGTCAGGGCGCCGATGATTCGCCCGGTCTTGGCGCGCACCAGTTCGGCGGCATCCGGATTGCGCTTCTGCGGCATGATGGAAGAGCCGGTGGTGAACTTGTCCGACAGCCGCACCAGTCCCACCAGCGGTGAGGTCCACACCACCAGTTCCTCTGCAAAGCGCGACAGATGCACCGCCGTGATCGCGGCCGCCGACAGAGTCTCCAGCACGAAATCGCGGTCGGAGACCGCGTCCAGCGAATTGGCCATCGGCCGGTCGAAGCCGAGCGCCTGCGCCGTCGCATCGCGATCGATCGGAAACGATGTGCCGGCAAGCGCTGCCGCGCCGAGCGGGGATTCATTGAGTCGCTTGCGCGCATCGGCAAAGCGGCCGCGGTCGCGCGCGGCCATCTCGACATAGGCCAGCAGATGATGACCGAAGGTCACGGGCTGCGCGGTCTGCAGATGGGTAAATCCCGGCATCACGGTCGCCGCGTGCTCCGTCGCCCGCTGCACCAGCGCGCTTTGGAACGCGGCCAGCGCCGCGTCTGTCTCGTCGATGACATCGCGGACATAAAGCCTGAAATCGGTCGCCACCTGATCGTTGCGGGAGCGCGCGGTATGCAGCCGTCCCGCGGCAGGCCCGATCAGTTCGGAAAGCCGGCCCTCGACGTTCATGTGAATGTCCTCGAGCGCGCGCTTGAACTCGAAGCCACCCTTGGAGATCTCCGACAAGATCGCGTCGAGACCCTTGCCGATGCTCTTCGCATCGTTTGCGGTGATGATGCCTTGCGCGGCGAGCATCGCCGCATGCGCCTTGGACGCGGCGATGTCCTGGGCATAGAGGTGACGGTCGACGTCGATCGAAACGTTGATTTCCTCCATGATGGCATCAGGGCGCTCGGAAAACCGGCCGCCCCACATCTTGTTGCTCATGATCCCCTTGCTCACGACGTCATCACATCCGCGCGCGACAAGCCTCGCGGCGTTTGCCGGGCCGCCTTCCATCATATAGGCCCTTGCATAGCCGTATCAGAACCAAGATGACAAACGATATGCCCGAATCCCCCTCGCCTGTCCCCAGTGCCATGCGCCGGATTCCGCTGGTGGTCGCGGCGGTCCTGATCGGCGGAGCGATCGGATTTGCCGGAATCTACGGCATGCGCGGGCTGAAAGGCCCTGGCGGGGATCCCGCGTGCCGCGCGGCAGTGGATACCGCACACAGGATCGCGCCGCTGGCCCATGGCGAGGTGGCGGCGCTGACCATGGCCGCGACACCGCTGCGGCTGCCCGACCTTGCCTTCGACGATGCCGACGGCAAGCCGCGCAAGCTGTCGGACTGGCGCGGCAAGACGGTGCTGGTGAACCTGTGGGCCACCTGGTGCGTGCCCTGCCGTAAGGAGATGCCGGCGCTCGAGGGCCTGCAGAGCAGGCTCGAGGGGCCGAAATTCGAGGTCGTCGCGATCAATATCGACACCCGGGATCCGGACAAGCCAAAGGCCTTCTTGAGAAATGCCAAGCTGACCCGGCTCGGCTATTTCAATGACCCGAATGCCAAGGTTTTCCAGGATCTTAAGGCGATAGGCCGGGCGCTGGGAATGCCGACTTCGGTGCTCGTCGACGGCCAGGGCTGTGAAATCGCGACCATCGCGGGCCCAGCCGAATGGGACAGCGACGACGCGGTCAAGCTGGTCACCGCGGCGATGACGCCTCCGGGCTGACCAGCCACGGTCGCCCCGCTTCGGCCGCCCCGGCGCCAGCGGCCTCGGCGGGTCAGCTCTCGTCGGCGATGCCATTGCGCAACAGGCCGACCCGGTCGATCTCGACCTCGACGACATCCCCGGGCTTCATCCACAGCGGCGGCGTCCGTCTGGAGCCTACGCCGCCCGGCGTGCCTGTCACGATCACATCGCCCGGCTCCAGCCGCGTGAAGGACGAGCAGTATTCGATCTGTTGCGGGATGCCGAAGATCATCTGGCTGATGGTCGCATCCTGAACGACCTGACCGTTGAGGCGGGTCTGCAGCCGCAACGGGCCCAGATCGCCGGCTTCATCCGGCGTCACCATCCAGGGGCCGAACGCCCCGGTCTGCGGGAAATTCTTACCCGGCGTGAATTGATGGGTATGGCGCTGATAGTCGCGGACGCTGCCTTCATTGTAGCAGGCATATCCCGCAATATGGTCCCAGGCTTGCGCGCGGGAAATATAGCGGCCCGGCTTGCCGATGATCAGGGCGAGTTCGCCCTCGAAATCGAGATCCTGCGACACTTTCGGGCGAATGATGTTGCCGAGATGCCCGGTCTGGCTGTTGGCAAAGCGAGCAAACACGGTGGGATTCTCGACCTCGGTGCGGCCGGTTTCCTTGCGATGCGTCTCGTAGTTGAGGCCGATGCAAAGGATTTTGTCAGGGTTGGGAATCACCGGCAGCCAGGCGATGGAAGCGAGCGGATGCCGCGCGGCCTTGCCCGCGGAGGCAGCAGCCTCCGCCAGGGCGTCGGCGGCGATGGCGGATTTCAGGTCGGCAAACCGATCGCGCAGCAGCGCGCCGAGGTCCACGGCCTCCGCGCCGTCGATCAGGCCCCAGCTTGCGGCGCCGTCGATTTTGAAACTTGCGAACTTCATTGGACGTCCTTGGTGTTTGAGGGGTGTCAAGATCGGTTGGCTAGACTGCAGGGACGGATGCGCGAGCGGTTGCCCTGGTCGAGGCGAATCGCGCCAAAGTGCGCTCCGGAAATATCAGCGCGAAGGCGGCAGCGGCGCCGACGATGAGAATGCCGGCTGCAAATGTCATGGCGTGTGCGTAGCCGAGGCCAACCTCGGACCCGGCTTCGCCCACGATCCAGCCGGTGAGCGCGTTGGAGACCAGAGCCGACGCCGCGTTACCGGAATAGATCACGACGATCAACGTCCCGCGCTGCGCGGCCGGCGCCACCGCGCCGAGCGCAACCGGACCAAAGATCGTGGTCAGGCTCGGCGCGGCGAAGGCGATCGCGATCAAGACAAGCTGGAGCGGCCCGGTGATCACCAGGGTGGTCAGCAGCGCGCAGCCCGCGGCGAGCAGCGCCAGGCCTGAGGAATTGCCCAGGCAGGCGCGCAGGCTCCAGCCGCGACGCTGCATCGTCTGCGTGATCCAGGAACCGCCGAGCAGTAGAGGCGACTGGAACAGATAGATGCCGAAGATGATCCAGCCGACCTCGGTCGGGTTGTAACCAAGGCCGAGCTGAAGATAAGGCGGCAGCCACGTCGCCGACATGCCGACGATCCAGTATGACATGGTCGACATGACGATGACGCCAATCACCGTCGGATCTCCCCACAGCATCCTCACCGGCACGGTTGCACCCGCCTGCGGCGCGTCAAGTCTGCCATGGGTGGCCGCATACGGCCCTTCGCCGCCGATCACGGCCCATGCCGCCATCCAGGCAAGACCCAGCAGGCCGCAGACCAGAAAACCGGTGCGCCAGCCGTGATTGACGATGATGGTGGTGAGAAATGGACCGCCGACCAGAAGCCCGACGCTGATGCCCTGCAGCACCACCGCGCTCGGCACGCTGCGCTTCTCGGCGCTGAACCAGTTGTAGCAGGCATGAAACGCGGTCGGCAGGCCCGGCCCTTCGCCGGCGCCGAGAATGATCCGGCAGGCAATCAGCACCGCGAGCGAGCTGGTGAAATAGATCGGGATCTGTGTCGCCGACCACACCGCCGCGAGGATGAGCAGAATCCATTTCGTCGGGAAACGCCCGATCACGAACAGCCCGACTGCCACGCCGGAGAGCGAGAACAGCAGGAAAAAGCTGCCGCCGATCCATCCGAACTGTTTCGGCGACAGCGACAATTCCTTCATCATCGGCACCGCTGATAGGCCGAACACCAGTTTGTCAAAAAAATTCAGCGTCTGGAACAGGAACAGCATGACGAGCACGGCAACGGCGCGGCCCCTTCCAGTCGGCTCGACGGTCGCGGCTCGCAATGGCGTCATCGGCGTTCCCCTTTTTTGATTGCGGTTCATTGCAGCCGCGAGAACAGTTCTGACAGCAGCGCGGCGGTTGATTGCGCGTCGGTGCTGACGCCGAACACATAGTGATCCGGACGCACGATCGCGGCCGCGCATTCATGGCGGCCGAACCAGCGCGCCACGACGCCGTCCTCTTCCCTCACCGTACCTTCGGCCGCGCTGTCCGCGATACCGATCCGGATCATCCGCAATCCGAGGGCGCGCGCCTGAGAGTCGACAGGAGCGGAGGCGGCAACGCCGCTGCCGCCATCGACGACGAGGCGCCATCCGATGCCGCAGGCGGCATCGAGCAATTGCCGCCCCACACTGGTCCGCACCCATGGCTGCGGGAACAACGTGCCGTTTGCGGCATGTGCGGCCGCCGTCAGCAATCCGCACCGCAGCGGCGGCACGATATCCTGCCGGGTGATGGTGCGGGGCTGTCCGTCGCCTTCCGCGAGAATGCGGGCATCGCGGGCTTCGGCTGCGACGGGATCGCGCTCGCAGATGACATGGCCGATGGCCTTGATGCGTGTGGTGAGCTCGTGCACATGCGCCCGCCGTTCCTCGTCGTAACTGTCGAGCAGCGCCACGCTGGACTCGCCGCGCACCACCCGGTCGAGTTTCCAGACCAGATTGGCGACATCGCGAATGCCCTGACACATGCCCTGGCCGATGAAGGGCGGCTGCTGATGCGCGGCATCGCCCGCCAGCAACACCCGTCCTCGCCGCCATTGCTCGGCCACCAGCGCGTGAAAGCGGTAGCTCGCCGCCCGCCATAGCGTGGCGTCGGCCGGCGTCAGCCACTTTGCGAGCAGCCGCCAAACCTGGTCCGGCTCTTCCATGTCGCGCGGGTCCTCGCCCGGCAGCAGCATGATCTCGAAGCGGCGATGCCGGCCCGGGCCGATGATGAAAGTCGTCGGCCGGGCCGGGTCGCAAAACTGCGCCGCGGTCTCTGGCAATTTCTTGAGCGCGGCGTCTGCGACCTGCAGGTCCACCACCAGCCACGGTTCGTCGAAGACAAGGTCTTCGAACGCGATGCCGAGCTGTTGCCGTATCATGCTGGAAGCGCCGTCGCAGCCGATGACGTAATCGCCGCTGACGGTGCGCATCGCGCCGCTGTCGCTTCGCAGCTGCAGCTTCACGCCGTCTGCCGTTTGCGTGAAACCGGTGAGTTCGCTGCCGAGCTCGACCATGACGTCGGGATAGGTCTGCGCGTGCTGCCGCAATGCGGCTTCCACCGGCGGCTGCGTGAACACCATGCTCGGCGTGTAACCGAGCGGATAGGGTTCCGCCACCATGTCGATGCGCCGGATCAATTGTCCTTTGGCGCCGAAATGCTGGGATGCCGGAAACGGCGCCATATAGGGACGCACGCGCTCGGCGACGCCGAGATTGTCGAAGATCCGCAGGATCTCGTGATCGATCGCAATCGCGCGCGGCCTGTCGTAAACGGCGCGCTGGCGGTCGATCGCCAGCGTGCGGATGCCGCGGTCACCGAGCAGGCTGGTCGCCACCGCGCCCGTGGGGCCGAAGCCCACGACCACGACCTGGAATTCGTTTGCTTGCACGGCGCTCGACATCGACCTGTTCGATCAGCGGTTGATTTCAGCCCGCGTAGGGGATAGCGACTTGCGCGGCCTTGACGTGATCCGCCTTTGGCGGCGCGATGCCCCACTGATCGGTTCGACCAGGCGGCCAGACCCATTGCTCCGGCCCCCTGAACTTGTAGTCGTCGTCGACCTGCAGCACTTCGGCGGTGTATTCGATAACGAAGCCGGCCGGGTCGATGAAGTAGGCGAACACATTGTCGCCGGGGCCGTGGCGTCCGACACCCCAGGCGATCGGAAAACCGGCATCGATCATGCGCCCGGATCCGCGCATGACCTGCTCCAGATCGGGCATCAGAAACGCGACATGGTTGAGCCCGTTGACGCTTGCATCGGCGATCACCACGGCGTGGTGGTCGCTGTTGCAACGGACAAAGGCCATCATCCGGGTTCGGTCGGTCAGGCGAAAGCCGAGCGCCTTCTCGTAGAACGCAGCCGTCGCATCGGCATCGACGCTGTTGAGATTGACATGGGCGAGCCGCTGCGGCCGATCGACCCAGGACAGGGCGGCGGCATGGACGACGTCACCATGAACGAAGCGCAGCAGGCCGCCTTCCGGTCCGCGCACGATCATGATGATGCCGCCGTCGGGCGCTGGGTTCGCCAGGGGTGGCGAGACAATTTGGCCACCCTGGGCGACGACGTTGCTTGCGAGCACGGTGAAATCATCCGCCGAACCAACGCGAAACGTCACGGCGCGCAGTTCCGGCCGCTCGCTTCGATGCAGCGCCACGACATGGTGGTCACAGCCGCCGGCGCGCAGGTAGACCGCGCCATTGTGGCGCGCCACCACCTGGAGC
Source organism: Bradyrhizobium sp. (assembly GCF_049581145.1). Taxonomy (GTDB): domain Bacteria; phylum Pseudomonadota; class Alphaproteobacteria; order Rhizobiales; family Xanthobacteraceae; genus Bradyrhizobium. Next base: position 1,066 of record NZ_JBAURI010000633.1, on the reverse strand, counting down.
CCCCAGATCGTGACGTAAAACTGCTCGGAGCGATCAAGGTCCGGCGTGCCCAGATCGACGCTGCGCAGGGCGCGGACGGGAAACCGTGTCAAGGTGCTGATCCTCCATGGCCCCTGGCCGTATATTCTTATTGCACAGAACCCTTCCTGCAAGAATAATTTATAAATTATGCTCGAAGATCGGAATGGCGTATAAATTCAAGGTCCGAGCAGCGTTCAAATCAGGTGTTCACGGGACGGCGGCGGGGAGCCAGGCAGTTGGACATGACAGCGGCAGTTCAAGCGGGAGCCGTGCCGGCGACCCAGGCGAGCCATGTCTATGACCGCCTGCGCGAGGATCTGCTGACGGGTCGGCTTGCCCCCTCGCGCAAACTGCAGATGCGTTTCCTGATCGAGATGTACCAGACTGGACAGACGCCACTGCGCGAGGCGCTCAATCGGCTGGTCTCGGACGGACTGGTCGACGTCCGCGAGCAGCGCGGCTTCTATGTCAGGGACATCAGCCGCGCCGAACTCGCCGAGCTCACCAAGACGCGTTGCTGGGTGGAGAGCCTGGCGTTGCGCGAATCCATGGCGGCGTCGACGGCGCAATGGGAGGAGCAGCTTCTGTTGGCCCAACACCGCCTGAGCCGGGCGCCGCGTTCGCTGAACCAGACGGAATTCGAAGACAATCCCGAATGGGAACGGCTGCACCGCATTTTCCACCGGATGCTGATCGGAAATTGCCAATCGCAGTCGCTGGTCGCGTTCTGCGGACAGCTCGCCGATCGGCTTTATCGCTACCGGCGGCTTTCAATTCGCAAGGCGTTCCCATCGCGTCATGTGGGCGCGGAGCATCTCGCAATCGCCACCGCGGTGATGAGCGGCCATGGCGATGAAGCGGTGGCACTGCTGACCGCCCATTACCAGAAGATCGCCGACGTGATCCTGCAGGATGAGGGGATTTTCCCGGAACTGCGCGGGGAGCGCAGGCCGGGCGGGTAGATTGTCAGGCCGCGACGTTGAGATTGCCGCCGACGCTGCCGGCCTGATTGGCCAGCGAGAGGGTCTGCTGGCCGGCGCCGAGC